>CAUJFJ010000069.1 GCA_963169675.1 Bacteroidota bacterium | reverse complement strand
CATTTGAATATATGTGTTGAAATATGTTAAGTGAATGAAATCGAATTAAGTTGTTGTAATTGAATCTCTATCAGAAAAAAATCTCGGAATTGCTAAAACATGGCTAAGATGTTTTAATGAACACAATCTGGAAAACCTGCTTGCAATTTATGATGAACAGGCAATTCATTTCAGTCCGAAATTAAAAGTACACAGGCCTGAAACAAATGGATTAATAAAAGGTAAAGCTTCACTACGTGACTGGTGGAAAGATGCTTTTCAACGACTACCGGAATTGCAGTATCGGGAAGTTTCACTTACCGCAGATGAGCATCGCGTTTTTATGGAATACACCAGAATAGTTCCCGGTGAGCCGGAGATGAATGTTGCTGAGGTTCTTGAAATTGAAAACGGATTAATAGTGCTCTCCCGGGTTTACCACGGCTAAGCTTTTCTTTTAGTTTCGTATTTCCAGTTTAGAGATTTGCCTTCTTCCAAAAGCTCTATAGTTTTATCAATTCGCTTTAATCTGGTTGCCTCCATTTTGGCGCCTGTAATCCATTCAATGAATTCCCGTTTTTTAGCAGGAGTTAGTTTAGCAAAGAATTGCCTGGTTTCTTTATTTTTAAGAAGAAGTTTATCGAGTTCAGCCGGAACTGGCAATGGTTCTTTGGTAGTAATCGATTTCTTAGGAACTTTTAATCCCAGCTCATTTACCTTAGCAGCCTGTTTAATAAGTTGAACAAAAGCCTTTTTAGGAGGCAGATCTTTCAAGGTTTTTATTTTACCTAAATTGCCCATTGAATTTCCGCCATCTTTGGAACGTGGTAACAGATGTTTTCCAGGATCTTCCAGCAATTGACTTTTCCAGAACGCGACCACGCAATGCTCTTTAAACCCGGCTATCGTTATCATAGGTCCGGCATGTTCAAAACACGGCATCCCCCATTTTATGGATTCCGTAACGTCGGGGCACACTTCATGAATTAGTTCCCTCACATAATCTAAAATCGGTTGGGCAAACGGACGGGCGTTATCGATATAAATACTGACCTTTTGATTTGGCGTTCCCATTTTTAAATTTCCTTAAATGATGCTGTAAATTTATGTATTTTTGAAGAATGGCGAAAAAAATCCCGATTTATGATATCCCCGAATCGGAAAGGAAAGTAACTCCTTTTCAGATTTTGCAACTTCATAATTATAAAGGGTATGCCAGCAACATTCCACACCGGCATAATTATTTTGAGCTTTTCCTTTTTGAGAAAGGTTCCGGAGTTCATGAAATTGATTTTATAGAAACCGAAATCAAACCGCTGTCGGTTCATGTAGTTTGTCCCGGACAAGTTCATTACTTACGCCGTTCGCCCGACTCTGCCGGAATAGTGATCATTTTTACAAAAGACTTTTATTTTCTTCCACAGCAAATGAACCCTGTTGTTGATGAATTCCCTTTCCTTACGGGGATAGGAAATACTACTATAGAGCCTGGTGAGGTGGTGTTTAATAGTCTGCTGGAAATAGTTCAATTGATGCGGAAAGAATTGGATGTGGCTGGAGCTGACAGTGAACAAATTGTAAGGAATTATCTTTCTATTATTTTGTTGCACCTGAAGCGAGCTTATTCCTTTGCTGCAAATGTTACATCCGATTCGCGCTCCAAAAATTACCTGGTTTTCGAGCAATTTCGAAAATTGTTGGATGTCAATTATATTACTGTTCGTTTGGTAAAACAATATGCGGATATGTTATATGTTTCCCCCGAAAATTTAAATGCCCTGTCGAAACAAGTGGCAGGGAAAACGGCCAGTGCCTTAATCGATGAGAGGGTGATTCTGGAGGCTAAGCGCTTGTTGTTATTTTCGGAAAATTCTGTTAAAGAAGTTGCTTATTTTCTGGAGTTTAATGATCCTTCCTACTTTAATAAGTATTTTAAGAAAATTACTGGGCTAACACCTGAAAATTACCGGAAAAGCAGGTTAAATCCTGATCTGTGATTTTCGATTTTTACCATAGAATCGGTGAATTCTACCTTTTCCTCAGGTTAAGCAGGTGTTACCTTTGACTAAAATATTGAAACTATGAAAAATCTAATACTCTCCGGATTGCTGTTAATGCTGAACCTTCAGCTTTCAGCTCAGACTTTAAACTGCAGTAACATTTGTGTAAACAATGTTGCTTTTAATAGCTTAACAGGACAAATTGATGTTACAATCGTAAATGCCGATACAAACCAGATCAATTATCCGATCATTCAGCTCGTAGATGTTAATGGCGATACCATTGGAAATCCCACCGGGCAGTTTTTTCTTTTTGCCCAATTACCAGGACAGGCAGTTACACATGAGGTGCCTTCTACAGTTCCTTCCTTACCATTCGGATTTTTTGGTACGGTAATTTTAACGGATCCAGTTTTTAATAACACATGTACGTTTACTTATCCATCTACTTGTTTTACCGGCAATCCATGGCCTGATTGCAATGACATGACTGTTGAAAATTTGAATCTCGACCCTGTCGCAGGCACTTTAGATGTTACCCTTTTTAATAATTGTCTCAGTTGTGCAAGTGGTATGTCAGGGCCGGTTTATTGTGAAATGACCGTCATTCATAATGTTGCACCATTCGACACCATTGCAAATTCTGCGTGCTTTTGTTTCATTACACCCAATAATTTAGCTTCTGCGGTTTATACTTTACCAACTACTGCATCAAATTTGCCTCCTGTAAGCGAAATAATGGTGTTGATGTATTGTGGAAGCGGGGGTTGTGATACACTTTTAAACAATCCGCAATTAAGTGTTTCGGAAGGTACTGTCAGCAATGAATTTTTGATATTTCCCAATCCAGCAAATGAAAATGTAACGATAGCATTTAAAGCCACTCGATCGGATAATACCACAATTAAAATCTTGGATATTAATGGCAGAATTGTTGTGTTAGAAAAATATAACGGGAATAACGGACTCAATCTGAAAAAAATAGATGTTTCTGAACTAGCTCCCGGAACTTATGTTATTTCAGTAACAAATGAGTTGTATCATCATCATACCAAATTGGTGGTTCAGTAAAATTTCGAAAAGGGTAATTGGCGGAGATGGAATTATATTCCTTCTCCGCTTTTTTATTTTAATCCTATGCGGGTAAGCAACATATCAAATGCTTCTGAAAAACTCCAGTTATCATCTCGCATTTCGCTGTAGCGGATTTGACCGTTTTCTTTGTAAAATTTCCAGTAAAACATAAATGCTTTCTGCGGATCGTTGCTGTCGAATCGTGTTCTTCCCCATTTAATATTGAAGAACAGCACCGTATCATTTGCTGTTGGATAAATGAAATAGTTGCCATCGCTGAACCAGGTGATAGTTCTTAGTGCAGGTGAATCGTATTCTTTCAATAGCTGCAGGTTTCTCGGGAATCCGGTCCATACAATTGGTTCAGAAGCACGCAGGAATGAATATTCGGATGTGTAAATGGAATCGTTGGAGTACGCAATGCCACTCCATAAAATTGCGTTTAAAATAGTGGGTGTTGAATTTAGCTCGGTTGTTTGAATATTATTTTCGACCAGGGAATTTGCAAACTTTTGATGCACATTATATTTTAATCCAAATGTTAAAAGCATGTAAATACTGCTGACAACTATTCCAGCCATCATAAACTTATATCGATTTGCAGAATATCTTTTAAAGAACATGCCCACAATAAGCAGCAGCATAAATGGAATCGTATACAATGGATCAATAACACTGATGTTATTGAATCCAACCTGATAATTCGTGAAAGGCAGCAGGAGTTGAGTGCCGTATGTTGTACAACAATCGAGTAGTGCATGGGTGAACAGTGCCAGAAACCAAAACAAGTACCATCGCGATTTTGAAATTCCTTTGTTGCTGAATTTAACACTCAGCCACATTAATGGAATGGCTAGCACCAGATGGGTGAACATAGAGTGACTGTACCCGCGGTGAACTTCCAGTTGTCGGATGGGATCATCATTAAAAAAGTTATAGAGCACATCCAAATCGGGAAGTGTTCCTCCAATTGCACCCAATAACAGTGCTTTGTTGCCCAGTTTTTTTCCTAGTAGTACTTCCCCGACAGCAGCGCCGAGTACAATTTGTGTAAGTGAATCCATAGCAGAGACCGCAAAAGTACATTTATTCTTGTTTCGGGCAGCATTTTGCGGCAGGGATAGTAGCGGCTACCCCATTTACGGCTTTGCCGGAAATGGAGTAATAGCGGATAGCCCGGTTCAGCCGCCCAAAAGAGGGAATAAGTCATAGGTCATAAGGGAAAAAGTCATAAGTCATAGGGGAATTGGTCATAAGTTATTCGGCTATAAGGTCAATAGACACAGAAAAATTTGCAACGGACCGGAATTAATTTATAACAGTGAAAGCTGTTTGTTTGTGCTTTCATGTTCGAGCAGCCACTTTTTGCGCCAAATACCGCCACCATAACCGGTCATACTTCCGTCGGAACCAATAACGCGGTGACAGGGAATAACGATGGCTATACGGTTCATCCCATTTGCAGTTGCAATTGCGCGAATGGCTTTTGGCTGACCCAATGCTGCGGCCTGCTCTTTATACGAACGGGTGGTGCCGTATGGAATTGTTTGCAGTTGTTTCCACACCTGTTGTTGAAAGTCAGAACCCGGTGCGACAAGAGGGATATCGAATGTTTTGCGGTTACCATTAAAATATTCATGCAACTGTTTTTCTAACGTATCAAAATGTTTGTTACCGCCTTGTATTACCGGACCGTTAAAAAATTTACCCAGTTCTTTAAGTTCTGTTTCCAGTTTTGGGCGATCAGAAAATTCGAGCAGACAAATTCCATCTGCCACTGCACAAATCAACAGGGTTCCTAATGGACTTTCAATTCGTTTTAAATTTACCGGTTGCTGATCTTTCGATTGTGATGGTGCCATTCCAAAAATTGATTTGTAAGAATCGTGAAATCCGCTTACCGATTCATATCCGGAATCGTAAGCAGCCTGTATAACGGTGTGACCCTGTGTGATATTTTTAAATGCGTGATTGATGCGAAACAATCGTTGGTACGATGTGAAGGTAATACCGTGATGTTTTTGAAACCAGCGCCGTACAGTTGCCGGATCGAGACCACTTTGACGGAGTTCGTAACTCTTAATCACATGAGAAGGATCAGCTTCAATCTGGTTCAGTAATTTTTGGATCGCTTCTGGAGTCGATTTAATTATTTCAAGTGGCTTGCAAATTTTACAGGGACGAAAACCCGCTTTCAATGCTAAGGATGCACTTTCGAAGTAAATAACATTCTCCGGTTTTGGTTTTCGTGCAGTACAAGTTGGTCTGCAAAATATTCCGGTACTGGTTACTGCAGCAATAAATATACCTTCATACGAAGCATCTTTCGAAACCAGTGCCTGGTAAAATTCTTCCTGTTTTGTAGCCACATCAATTTGCATGGTGTAAAAGTAGCCAGAAGTTAATAACGGTTACAACCGAAAAAACGACAAGTATGTTATTTGATGTAATGTATTCATAAGCAGATAGATAGTATTATTTTAGGACTGTAAACTTCAGATGTGGGGATAGATACCAGAATCTGATTTGCACACTTTTGGCCGATATCGACACACTTACAAAGCCAACCTGCACGGCTATGAATTTTAACATCAGACTTAAATATAATTAATGAATTTTGACATACCCCCCGCCTACCAGTTTTATTTTAACCTATTACCTAAACCTTAATTCCAATGAAAAGCAAACTAAAGTTTTTGCTGCTCTGGGTGCTGATAGCACTTGGCAGCAATCGGGGACTTGCGCAAACTATAACGTTTAGCGAAAGTTTCCTGACCAACGAAACCCCACCACCAACTTATCAGGGATCGACAAGAGTTTTATTTGCCTGCGCCTGGCAATATGCAGTTGTTGTAGATGTATCCTTCACCGGAACATGCAGTACCTTTACACAAACATTGCCTGCCGGAATGGATTTTAATATAGTGACTGATGCAGGTGTCTCTATTGTTTCGCAAAATCAGAATGTGGTGCAGTATATTATGAATTTATCTACTGGACAAATTACATTGGAGATTCTGGACCCGTGTTCTTTGCCACTAAATTTTCAACCAACACCAAATGCTTATGCATCACCCGGCTGTACGGTGAATGCAACTCCGGTTTCATATATAGTCAAAACACCCGAAGTAACATTCGATAATTTTGTTACTGTTTTCGACGGTGTTAATTATGGAAGTGCAACACCTTTGCAATTGTACAAACGTAACGACAACACTTTGATTGTTCGGGACTATGATATTGAAATTAATGAAGGACATTTAAATCGACTCGATTTTGAATATACACCTGATCTAGAATTGGGACCTGTTACGTTGGAATTTTCTGCCAATGGAAATAATTTGATGCCTGTTACTGCAGTTGATGATACAGTGATTTCGTTTACCGGCACATTGATTTCAACACTTTTTGGCCCACGAACGTATTTGAAAATTGGCGATGTAATTCATGTAACTGAAACCTCTTTTATTGATGATTGCTCTGCAACTAATTCACTTGATAATACCACTTACAAATTAAAAAGTATTTGTACCGACTATTGTTCAGGATCAGGATGCAATTGTAAAGTGAATGAAATGAATAAGGCTATAAATGTAAATTCACTTGACAACAGGCTTACCATTGGACATCGAATTAATGGACAAGTGTCGAACAATTATCAAATTGACGTATGTGGCACACAATCATTTGACTTCGAGTTTAGAATTACAAACCCTCAGGTGCCAATTACAAATGTTGCTAATACAGGTATTAAAAAACTTGAAACGGTGTATTTACCTATGGATTTGAATGCCTTTGACATTGCTATCGGTAATACAGTTGAAACTGATCGGGTTTTGATTCGGTTCAATAATGTTGCTCTTTCAGTAGATTTTTTGGTTAATAACGGTTTGGTTTCAACCGGATTTTATACCTATAATTCCGTGACGAGAACATCTACTTTCGATTTTTCAAATCTTACCAATTCGGCGATTCTTACGGCATGGGGTGGACAAAGTCCCTTCACAAACTGGTATGCACCACTCATTTATAATGACTTTAAAGAGAATACAATGTTCGAAGTTGTATTTGATGACCTCCTTTTTAATTATGATACTTATTTAACTTATGGAAATCCCAGAGTAAACCTCGATGAATGTCATGGCAACAGCTATTACGCAATGTTTTCACCCATCTATGAATTTACGTATTTTAAATATTATACAATGTGTGGCAGAGAAAGTCAAGCGCTTACCATCGTTAATGCTGTTGAATATATGTTTTTTGGAAACTACTTTCCGGTTACAGGCTTTGCGGAAGCCAGTGATGCCGATATTGAAATTGGAAATCCGGTTGAGGTGGAGTTTTATTTTTCAGGTCCAACGAATGATAATCCATGGAATTTATGGTATCCTGCATCCGGAGGAAACTCAATTAGATTTAATTGCCCCGACAATTATTATCGGGCACAAATTTCTATGCCTGACAATTTGCTGATTGATCCTGGAAGTTTTATTCTGTATTATGCAGATCCGAATAATCCGAATATCGCTGCACAAATAAATGTTCCAACACCGGTTAATTTGAATGGACAGAATATTTACACGTTCGATATAGAAGATAATTTGGGTAATCCAATTCATTCACCCAATGGATTGATTGAGGCTACGTTCATAATGGCGCCTTGTGTTTCAACTACCAGTGGAAGCTCCATTATTGAAATGAATGTTATGAATGTTTGTAATGCAAATTGTGATGATAATGTGGTTACAGTTGCCTGTTTCGAAACAGAATTATTCTGGAGGTGTACAGGTCCCTGTTGCGGTCCGCCTCAAAGTACATCAAGTTTTAATTTTAACCGTACAACAGCTGGTTTTACCGATAATACAATGACTACTCAGGTGACATTGAACAGCGCTGTTCAAAAGGTTAACAGAAGTTATGCCTGCGATCATATTGATGTTACTTCTGAGGGACAGATTTTCATGCTGGGCGATACTTGTACAGTTGATACAACAATTTATTCAGTTATTCAGGTAGATGAATTTTATTTCCGGATTGCATATACTTCTCCCGTTGCTTTTCAGTTTTATGATTTTGTAGATGCTTATTACACCACAACCATAAATGGTGTTACTTCAGCTCCTATTATTATTCCTGCTACTGATTTCAGTGTAGTTCCTTTACCAGGGAATGAATACCATTTAAAGTTTAAAATTGCTTCCGGTGCCGGTGCTCTGGCATTGCAAACTACAGGCTATGTTGTGGATGTCGATTTTCATGCAACACTTAAGGTGAAGGAAATGTTGACATCTCCTGCGGCAGGATATTATCTGATGCCACAAATCAGGGGGCAATTTGTAGGTAAAATTGGTCTAACTTATGAAGAATTATCATGCGACGATTGGGGTGATAATATGATGGTTTTAAATGTACTCTCCTCAACAAGCTCTCAATTAGTTTCAGGTGGCTTCGCTGATGCTGCATATGGATTTAATTATTCTACCGGAATGTGTAATCGCCGATTCTATTTATACACAGTTGTAACTGGTGGCTTACCCGGAATCAATGAGTTCCCAAATGAATTCAGACCAATCGCCCTTTGGCCCGAACAGTCAGATCCGAATCAAATTACCATGACACTACCACCCGACATTGCACCTATAGTTCCTTTCAACCCAAACGCTATTCGCTTCGGAGCAAGAAATAGCTCAACTGGTTGGAGCTGGACTTCCAATGCTGTTCCTGCTATATACAATCAAGCGGGTCAGATTTTGACATTTACAGGACAGGGAACAACAAATAATCCATGGCCGGTTATGGAACATGATGGCAATAAAATAGAGTTGGTTATTTCTGGTGTACTAAGAAGTTTCTGTCCTCCTGCAGGACTTGATACTCCTCAGGTTTCATTTGCGATTCCTCACACTAAACGGGCTTTCGCAGTCGATGAACCTGCTTGCCAACAAGTAACTAACTATGTTAATAATCAGAATATTTTCAATGATGAACTAACAGTAACCATGTCATACCCGCAAAATATTATCGATATATCTTCTCTTACCGGAACTATTTCAGGTATATCGGTTGTGTATGCTGATATAAATGGCAGTGCAGTTAGTATTGAAAATTTTTGGGTTCAAAATTCATCTCCCGGGATCATAATTAATAGCATTGAAATTTGCACAACTGATCAGATTCCGGTCTGTACAACTGCCACTGATGTAAATGGTTATTTTCAATTGGGAAATCTTACTGAAAACCGGATTTACAATTTGAATATTAATTATACACTCACACAATGTAATACCGGAACGTACTTCCCATTGTCGCTTAATTATGGATTTGCCTGCTCCGGTTATCCTCCACCAACCGGAAATAATTGTTTGAACAATCAGTTCCAGGTAAATCTGAATCCTTTACCATCGGCACTCAGCATGAATACCACTAACAATAATGTGCCAGCCGATGCCTGTGGAAATTACGCTTATACTTTTGATTTGAATAGCACGTCAAGCGGCAACGTTGAAAATATTGAATTCAGTGCAACGATTCCTGCTGGATTAAGTGTGGTAAGTGCAACTTATGTATATAATAATTTAAATGGCCCACTTACTGTTTCAAACCAAGCCGGACAAGTAACAACATGGGTTCTTAACAGTAATATTGCAGGAGGTGTCAGTCTCGATCAAAATGATAATTTATTGATCACCATCACCCTTACCGGAACATGTAGTATATACGGCAACAGTTATCAGTTAAATTTCATTGCTAATTCCACTGATATTTGCAGCGATCAACTTCCCAATTCAAACAGTACCTATCAGACTCAGCTTTCCTTCCCTGCATTCAACCCTCAGGTAAATACCTGCACTGACTGTTTCAGTTGCGATTCGCTTGCTCTGGATGTATTTATGAATGATTGTGAAGTTACATTTGAAGCATTGATTCCTGCAAATAACTTCTGTGCCTCATCAACCATCAGTTGGTCGTTTGGCGATGGAACATTTGATAATTCAAACAGCGCCAGTGTTCAACATGTGTATGGAAACTCCGGAATTTATAATGCATGTTATACTTACACCTGTTTCGACAGCTCTGAAGCAGTAATTGATTCCTGTGTTGTTTGCGAAACGATTACTGTAAATTGTGATCCTTGCAACGGAGCTTATATGGACGTATCAATAAAAGATTGCTCTATTGAAGCAGCAGCATTTGCACCTAACATGACCGGTTGCGCAAATGTAATGTATGCCTGGGGTTATGGCGATGGTACTTATTCTCCGTCATATTCATTATCTAATACAACCTCACATACTTATCCGGGTAGTGGCGAATATATTTTATGTATGGGAACATTCTGCTATGATGCCAACTGGAATTTGCTTTATGGCTGCAAAGAATGTGATACCATTAGAGTAGAATGTAAACCCGATACTTTCTGTCTTAAAATTAATAAAGAGTATGACTTTGATTATGGAGCAGCGATAGCAATGACAGATGATAATGGATTTGCTGTTGCAGGAACTATATTCGAAAAGGGATCAGGTCGTGATCAGGATATGTACTTTGTAAAATATCGTCCCGACCTTACGGAAGAGTTTTATATGCATCTGGGTGATTTCCATGATGGCGATTATACTGAAGAAGGATATTCAGTGGTTGTAAGATCCGATGGATATTACATTGCCGGAACTGTGAAAATAAGCAGCACGAATGAAGATATTTTTGTAGTTAAGATAAATACAAATGGAACGTTCGCTTGGGGATACCGGTATGGATTCAAAGGATCTACCATTGATTTCGCCAGAAAAATGATTGACATGAACACTGCACCCAAAGATGCATTGCTGGTGATAGGTGGAACAAATGCCAATTTCGGAAATTTTGATATCTATGCTTTGAAAATTAATCCTGCAACAGGAGGTATCATCGCACAAAATGCCTATTATAGTGATTCCTACAGCACAGAGTATGGTAATGATGTGGTTGAAACAGGAATCGCTAATCCGAAAAAGGAATATGCAATTGTTGGTTCTTATACTAATGATCCGGGTAACACAAATTACATCGCTGCCATCAGAATAGACAGTGACCTCGTTCTTCAACTGACTGGTAAAATATTCTTCTCCGATAATAAAATGGAAGAAGCATACGGAGTAGAGGCATTGCAATCTAAATTATATCTAACAGGTTATACCCGCGACTCAAAAGGAGAGGATAATTTATTAGTCATGGAATTAGATGCGACAAACCTTTCTCATATTGGATCTACTCAGTACTCCTCAAGTTCAATGAACATGGATGAAGTTGGTCGTGAAATAAAGATTGATGATGATAAGTATTTGGTAGTAGTTGGAACAACTGCTGAAACCGGAGGCGGTATGCCTACTGATGGACTCATTCTCAAAATTGATCCACAAAATTCTTTAGCTCAGGTATGGACCAATGCCATAACAACTAATTTGTCTTCAACCGGAGAAAGAATTCTTGATGTTGTGCAATCAAATCCCGACTTCTATACGGTGACAGGTAGCTACCCCGGATCTGCTGCAAATGATGAGGATATTTTTATTGCCCGTGTTGGTAAAGATGGCTCTAGCTGCTGCTTATACGATTATAGCATGAAGGATGGCCGGATTTTATTTGATGAAATAGATTTGGAAAAATCGAAAAACCCTAAGCTGGAAGAAAAAGCTCATGGAATTGCCAGAGATTTCTATGATGTGAAATATATTTGTCCCGCTGAAAGTAGAATTGCTGTTGCACCAAATGTAATGCAAACACAACAAGGTGCTTTGCTGATCATGCCAAATCCAAATTCCGGAAAATTTGTGATGCAACTTATCGATACAGAACAAAACATTAAAGAAGTCAGAGTTCTCGATCTATCTGGTCGTGTAATAATCAGTAAAATGATTTCAGATGCCGATAACGGACAAATGACAATTGATGCTTCTTTCTGTGCCGATGGATTGTATGTGGTAGAGGTTATTGGAGAAAATAGCAAATGGACTGCTAAAGTATCTATTGCAAAATAGTTGCTCCTGCCTGAATAAGTCAAGCCTCCGGATTTCCGGGGGCTTTTCTTTTGGAAACTCCATTTTTTATTTTTAATTTCACTTGCTACAACCTAAAATATATTGTCTATGAAACCAATTTACTCGTTTATTTTATTGATAATCACTTCATTAAGTCTGGGCCTTAATGTCGCTAATGCCTCGCTTTCAGGCTGTTCGGTGGCTGGCACGGCTTCCGCTGTCAACGATTCTATATGCGATGGCGGCCTTACTAATTTGTTATTGACCGGTTATTCCGGCGATATCCAATGGCAAAGTTTCGATGGTACCAACTGGAACAATGAAACCGGTACCGGATTTAATACCGATAACTATCAGGTAACACCACTTGCTACCACCGATTACCGCGCTGTAGTTACTTTAACAGGATGCAATCCCGATACATCAAACAGTATAACTGTTGTTGTAGGCGTGCTTCCTCCGGTTACTACCGGTGATACCCGGTGCGGTTATGGCACGGTAACGCTTAGCGCAAACAGCAGTGTGAAATGGTATGATGCACCAACAGGTGGTAATTT
>CAUJFJ010000068.1 GCA_963169675.1 Bacteroidota bacterium | reverse complement strand
ATCCCCTATCCCTTTACCCTTTACCGTAATTTATAATATTTACCCGGGGCTCCATTTTTTAATTAAATGCAAATTCTCTAAATATTTACATCCAAAAAAAACCTAAACGACTGGTATGCCCGATCGGCGGAAAATGATCTTGCAGGATATGCAGGGGCAATTAAAAGTAAATCCGATATCGGGGAATCAATCCGTAGTGAATTTGGTGCAATAGAATTGTTGCAAAGTGGCTATCTGGATACTAAAACATTTCTTTCAAAAATGAATGAATGGCTCCGGCAAAATGGTAAGGTAATAGCAGATTCTTTTTCGTTGTCTGATTTAAAAACTGATTCCAATTTCTTGCAATGGCAAGAAACGAATTACGACAAAGTAGTTTTTTGCGATGGGTACCATGCTGCTTCTTCCAATGTATTCAGCTACCTCCCCTTCATCCCTGCCAAAGGAGAAATTATTGATTTTACAGCACCCGACCTGCCTGAAACGCACATCATCAATAACGGACATTTTATTCTTCCTTTAGGAAAGGGGAATTTCAAAGCCGGCGCAACTTATTCATGGACAGACCTAAATACCATCAGCACAGAATCGGCACTGCTTGAACTTGAAACGGCACTTCAAAAAACTATTTCTTGTTCGTATCAGGTAACCCACCAAAAGGCTGCTGTACGACCTACGGTCAAAGATCGCAGGCCTTTGTTGGGCTTTCATCCGGTCATGAAAAATATTGGAATTTTTAATGGGCTTGGAACAAAAGGCGTGATGCAGGGGCCATACTATGCATCTCAGATGTCCAACTTAATTGTGAATGAAAAAGCAGTGGATGCTGAAGTATCCGTTAAGCGGTTTGAATCACTTTTTCAATAGCCCGTAAGCGGTGAACCAAAGGTGGATGAGAATAATAAAAAAACACATAGGCCGGATGTGGATCAGGATTACTGAGGTTGCTTACGGAAAGCTTTTTTAATGCCTCCTGCAAGGCAGCACCATTGTAAGTTTTAGTGGCATAAGCATCGGCTTCATATTCATGTTTTCTGGATATGAAATTGGTAGCCAGTGAAAGTGCCATAGATACCGGTCCATATAAGATGCCGAATGCCAGCAATCCAAGTTCCAATGTAGGTGTATTGCTTCCCAATGCCTCAGCAAATTGAGGATACTGAATAAAAATGCTGAATATAAAAAACATCAGCCCGGTTTGAATAAGGGAAAGAAATAATCCCGATTGCGTGTGCTTCAGTTTGTAATGCCCCGTTTCGTGAGCTAAAACTGCTACCAGTTGGGGAATAGAATGATTCGCAATTAAGGTATCAAACAAGACGATTTTTTTCTGTGCTCCTATTCCACTGAAGAAAGCATTTGCTTTAGAACTTCTTTTCGAACCATCCATTACCATAAGATTTTTTATGGCAAACCCTGTTTTGCTGCAATAGGCTTCTATAGATTGTCTCAGTTCCCCATCCGCCAAAGGCGAAAGTTTATTAAAAATTGGTAATAACACAGATGTGTAAAACATAGAAGTAAGTAGCAACAATATAGCTACTGTTACCCATGCGTAAATCCAAAATGAGGGACCTGCCAACTGATAGGTCAATGAGAATAGTGCAATCAGGGACCCTCCTATTAGCCCACCTAAAATGTATCCTTTTATCCTGTCAGAAATAAACAGACCCGGTGTTTTTTTGTTGAATCCGAACTTTTGTTCAATTACAAAGGTCTTGTAAATATCAAAAGGCAATTGTAACAAATCGGCGATAAGGGCAATGATTCCAAAAAAGACCAAGGTGGCAGTCAGATCATCCGGATACCAGCTGTGAACATGCATGTCCAATTTTCCAAAAGAACCGGTTAAAAGCAGTGTAAGCATGATCAGCAGACTGAATGAATCGCTGATTAAGGAGAATTTCTTTCCGGTTTGATCGTAGGATTTAGCCTTCAGATAATCGGCATCATTATACAATTCCCGTACTAAGTCCGGCGGAGATGAACCCCATCGGGAACTATTCAGAGAATCGAGTACTCGCTCGAGTACCCAGGATAAGACGAGAACACTAAGGAAAATGATTAATAATGGGTGCATATGCTAATAGGAACCACTGCGTTTTCTGAAAAACCACTCCAATGAAAGCAACAACATAATTAATCCAAATATCCATTTGAGATTGATGACATCATCGAGTCGCTTTTGCTCATAAGAAACAGCTTTGATATCGGCCCTGCTTTTGATCGATTTTGCAATGTCTTTTATGGTTGCTCCGGTATAAAATTCACCTCCCGTTTTAGCTGCGAGCGATGCCAGTACCTGATGATTGGCAATAGTTTCAGCCAATTCAGCTTGTAAAGCAGTTACCGTAAAACTTCCTGCCTCACTATATGATTCTGTTCCCAGTTTGGTGGATGCATTGATTTTATAATGTCCCACTGGCAGATATCCTGCCAGGAGTGAATAGGATTTTTCAGTTTTTGAAAATGTGTAAGCAAAAGATTTTCCTGTTTCATCAATGATGTTCAATCTGGCATCCGGAGTATTTATGAGTTCTCCTGAAGGATTGTAAAGTGCCGCATCGATGATAACCTGTTCATTTTCGGTGAAAGAATTTTTATAGGTCAACCGGAATGGAGTCCGTTTTTCACGGTTAGCTAAAAATTGAACCGATTTAGTTACCAAAGCCGAAACTGCTCCCGCTTCATTAAAGGTCGAAAATTCATTTAATTTCCATTTCCATAATCCTTCGCCGGTAAGTACACCCGTTTTAATGTTTCCGTCGACTTTAAAGTATAACAAAGGCATGGCGGTTTTCACACTTCCAATTCGTTGTGTTAGCAGAGATTGAATGGCACCGGTTGCCTCATAGGTTCCAAAGGGACAAATTAGAGGTGGCATGGAAGTGATTCTTGAAAGGTGCTCCTCTTCCATCGTAAAATAGGAAAAATCAGTATTCGAAGCTGCCTGTATTTCATTCAGATTACCTCTGTTTTCAGAGATTCTGACCCCGGTTTCCAATTTATTGAAAGCAGTTACACTCGATTGACTTCCTAAAATATACAAGACAGGTATTTCTTGTTTGACAATTTTTTCCAGAATGGCTGTTGCCGGTTGGTTGACAGATGGCAATTGATGCAATATTACCAGATTGGCAGTGGCAATCTGCTCGTGCTGATCACCGGCCATGGCAATGGTTACTTCATAGTTGGGATTCTTTTCAAGAATATCTTTTA
>CAUJFJ010000067.1 GCA_963169675.1 Bacteroidota bacterium | reverse complement strand
CAGATAATGTGAGGTACCATGGTTGAAATAAACACCGGATTGTTCAGGTTTTGAGATGATTCCCAGTTTCACCAGACCTTTAGCTATTACATCTTTGGCAGCCTGATTGGGGTCATTAAACTTATTGCCTTTGACTGCTTTTTCAATTCCGGCCAATTGAGCTTCAAGCACCAGGTTGTAGATAGCCTTTTGCTCTTCCGAAAATGTACCATCCACAGGAATGGTGCGTGTCACATCGGCGGTATAGCCATGATACTCGGCTCCCATATCCATTAATAACATATCGTTTGGCTCCAGAACTTTACGGTTGGTGACATAATGCAGCACACAACTATTAATTCCCGACCCTGAAATGGATCCGTACCCTGGGTATTCCGATCCTTTATGTTTAAAATAGAATTCTACTATGGCCTGTGCCTGATATTCAGTCATGCCAGGTTTGCATGCTTTAATGGCTTCTGACAAACCTTGAAGCGTAATATCAACCGCTTTTTGCATTAACACCATTTCTTCAGGTGTTTTAATCTGACGAAGCGATGCCAAAGCATTCATTAAGCTACCTGCAGCAAATTCCTTTCCTGCATCCTGCAAAGTTTCTTTGAGATTATAAACCATGGTATTCAGCGATCCGCTTGTTCCACTTTTCTCTCTTATGTCTGTAGGGTATTTAACCAGAACTTTGGTGAAGCTCTGAATTGGAGGAGGATTATCTTTCCATTGCTTCCCCGAAACAACAGTTTTAAACTGCAACTTTTCTTTAACGCCCTCCACTCCTAATCGACGGCCATTCCAGACTTCTTTCTTAAGATCTCTATCCTGAACGTAAATTAATTCATCTATCATAGTTCCGTTGAAAGAAACAGGTTCACTAAAAATAAATAAGACGGAATTTGGCTCAAGTAATCCGGTCAGGTAATAGAAATCGGGATCCTGGGAACATTGAAAATCGACATCATTGGAGCGGTTGCGAATAGGATTGGCAAAAATGACCGCACAGGTTGATGGCCCTATTTTTTTTCGAAGTAACTCTCTTCGTTGCTGATGAAAAGATGGAGGTAACTGATCGGTATCGTAAAAGTTCTGCTGAGCAGATATTGAGCCAATGCCGGGAAATAACAAAAGGATCAAAATAGCAGGTATTTTAAATATACCAAGTGCTATTTTGATCCCTTTCATATGGAATCTTTTTAAGATCAGAGCTTGCCGGTTTTCAGCACTTGATTGATACAAGCTGAAATACCTTTTTTGTTAATTGTACGCAAAGCAGATGTAGACACTTTTAAAGTGATCCATTCTCCTGTTTCAGGAAGAAAGAATTTTTTCATCTGCAAATTCGGATTGAATCTGCGTTTTGTTTTCTTATTAGAGAAGGAAACATTGTTTCCTACAATCGACTTTTTACCTGTTAAATCGCAAATCCTTGACATGACGCTAATTATTAAATTCTGAATAAGGAGCGCAAAGATACAATTTTTGTATTCTTATTCCAAACGGTTTTAAAATAATTAATCCGGGAGGCCTAAAATTTCTTTACGAAGCATCGAAAAGGCGGAAATTGCAGTTATCTGAATATTCCGCAACCGATCATTTCCAAATTGAAATTTCTTGGCTATCAATACATTGGGTCCTGCCAAACCTATCCAGACTGTTCCTACCGGTTTTTCGGGTGTTCCTCCTCCGGGTCCTGCAATTCCTGTTGTTGAAATAGCCCAGGTTGAACCCAAAGTGCTTCGAACTCCTTCAGCCATTGCTTTAGCAACTTCTTCACTTACAGCACCTTTATCGGCAATAACTTCTTGAGAAACACCTAAAAAGCGTGTCTTTACTTCATTGGCATAGGAAATCGTAGACCCTATATAATAGGTAGAGCTTCCGGGTACTGATGTTATTAAATGAGAAATATACCCACCGGTGCAACTTTCGGCAACTGCCAGTGTTTGATTTTTCTCTATCAATAATTTGCCAACTATTTTCTCCGGAGTATCGTCATTGTATCCATATATATATTTACCAATCAACAACTTAGCCTTTTCCAATTCTTCCATCAATTGAAATTCCAGGGAATCATTGGATTGATAACAACTTAATCTTAATCTTACCATTCCAGTCGATGGTAAATATGCCAATTTGAAATATGGAGGCAACCGGGTTTCCCATGGTTCCAGCAAATCCGACAAAAACGATTCCCCTACTCCTGTTGTAATAATAGTTTGATGACTGACTATAGGCAACTGGAACAACGAAGAAAGTTTTGGAATAACAATTTCATCCATCATTGCTTTCATCTCATAAGGAACTCCGGGCATTGAGACAATCACCTTCCCTTCAAAATCGAACCACATTCCGGGCGCAGTTCCATTTTTATTGTAAACCGGAGTGCAATTCGCCGGAATTTCAGCTTGTTTGCGATTGGTTTCTGTTAATTCCCGTCCCCTTGATTTAAAATAAACGGTTAAATCATGGACTACTTTAGGGTCTTCAACAAGGGTGGTATTAAAAAAGCGGCAGAGCGTATCTTTAGTTAAATCGTCTTTGGTAGGGCCCAAACCACCGGTAATTAAAACAATTGCTGAACGGTTCAATGCCGCCTTCAGTTCCTTGGTAATATGCTCAGGATCATCGCTTACCGAAGTCATTTGCTTAACCCGGATACCTGCTTCATTTAAGCGGGTAGCCATCCAGGCCGAGTTCGTATCTATTACTTGTCCGATGAGAAGTTCATCGCCGATGGTTATAATTTCACAATTCATAGTGCAAAGATGCACAAGTCCTGAATAAATTGGCAAAGGATTTGTAATCGGGTTCGGGTACTTGTAAATTTAACCCCTGAAACACCCTCATTTATTATGAAAAACTCCTTTAAAATAGCGCTATTCCTTATCATAGGTCTGGTTGCAAATGCATCTGCACAGGTTAACATTAACAATGTGCTCAATTCAGCTAACTCCATATTAGGCGGAGGGCTGTCAAACGACAAAATCGTTAAAGGATTGAAAGAGGCTCTCACTGTTGGTTCAAAAAATTCAACCGACAAAGCATCCAAAACAGATGGTTTTTACAAAAACCCATTGATTAAAATTCCTTTTCCTAAGGAAGCAAAGCAGATGGAATCAACTTTGAAATCGCTGGGAATGCATAAACAGGTTGAATCCTTCGTAATGACCATGAATCGGGCGGCTGAAGATGCTTCCAAAAAAGCAGCACCCATTTTTATAAATGCCATCACCAAAATGAGTATCAAAGACGGAGTAAACATTTTAAGAGGTAATGATAATGCGGCTACTGAATTTTTGAAATCAAGCACTTCATCGCCCCTGAAAGCAGAATTTAAACCTGTGGTAAAAACTTCTTTGCAGAAAGTTCAAATCACTAAGTACTGGACTCCTTTGGTAAAGACTTACAACAGAGTTCCAATGGTTAAGAAAATGAATCCGGATCTGGATGATTATGTAACAACACTTGCCATTGATGGCTTATTCAAACTGATTGCAGCAGAAGAACTCAAAATAAGAAAAGATCCGAAAGCACGTGTCTCGGATCTTTTGAAAGAAGTTTTTGGTAAGAAATAATCTTTAGAAGGTAACCGTAATTTTATCGGGATCAACTTCTGCCGGGTGAACACTCAGCACGGGAATTCTTGAATTATTCACAACTTTAGTAGCATATGTTCCGAGCAAAAATCCTGTAATGGATGGCTCCTGTTCGGTCATAATAACTAATAAATCCGCATCAGCTTCTTCTGCAGCTTTCATAGTCATACCCGACAAATCATTTCCTTCGAGGAATCTGGTATCATAATTTAAGTCATGCTGAACTATGTATTCTTCCACCTGCTCAATCTTTATCTTAAATTTACGGATCAAGTCAGCATTTGAAAAATTGATTAGACCAACCACGTGAATGTGTGCTCCATAAAAACGAGCTAAAGCAACTGCAAAAGGAACTTTCTGTCTTGATTCGTTCGACTCATCAATTGGAAGCACAATTTTCTTGAATCCAATTCCTTTGGCGTGTGTTTGTACAGAAATAACCGGACAAGTAGCTTCCTGAACAACTCTGGAAGTATTAGTTCCAACAGTAAATTTCTGGTAACCGCTGGAGCCGTGTGTCCCCATAACAATGATATCGGCATCAATGTCTTTGGCAACCTGACAAATTTTCTTGTAAATCCGACCTACCTCAGTTCTGATTGAGAGCGTTATTCCTGCTTTCATATGGAGGTCGTGTGCCAGCTGATCTAGTTTTTCATTGGTAGCGGTTTCAATTTTCTTCTCGAAACCACTCAATGCGTGACTGATTGCTGAAGTAAAGGATACGGTTTCTACGATATGAAGCAGAGTGATTTCCGCTTTCATAAGTTTAGCCATGAATACTGCGTGTTCCAGACTCAGATCTGCAGTTTCAGAGAAATCGTACGGAATGAGTATTTTTTTGATAAAATCGTCTTGTTGTGTGTTCATGGTTATAGTTTTAGGGTAAGACGTAATAATTCTATTGAAGAACGTAGGTAGTTGTATCTTTTTTAGGAGTAGGTCTGATAGACAGAACAGGAATTTCAGATTTATTTATGATTTCCTGAGCTGCTGAAGAGATAAACAAGTCCGTAAATCCAACCTCCTGCTGAGTCATAATCATAATCAGATCAGCTTCTACTCTGGTTGCAGTTGCAATGATTTCATCGGCTACATCTGATCCTGAAACAAACTCAGAGGTACATTTGATACCACTTTCTTCAACAAATTCCTGAACCTGGTTCATCTGACGGGTTAATTTATTGGTAAGAAACTCATCATCACTCTCTAAAATGGTTACTATATGAATAATGGATCCAAACATGGTAGCAAGTTCAATTGCTTTATCTACTTTTTCTTTGGTTTCTTTAGTCAGATCCAAAGGAAGCAAAATGTGTCTGCAACCAAAACGATGTTCCTTTCCTTTAATTGTAATAACGGGGCATTCTGACTCTCTTACGACACGGGAAGCATTGGAACCAAGAATTTTCTTCTTCAAGCCAACTGCACCCATCGTTCCCATTACTATGAATGCTGCATTCTGGTCATTGGCAGCTGCTACGATTTCCTCATAAATCTTTCCGGTTCGGGTTACCACATTCACTTTAACACCGGCTTCAGCCTGAACCTCATCCGCTAACTCTTTCAGCCTTAAGCCAATATCATCACGTAAGTGAGTTTCGTAGTTATGCTTGGCAGAAACAATATCCTGAAATGGCTTTAGGAAATCTTCATCGATCACATTCAATAGCGTAATTTCCGATTTTGTTAAACGGGCCAGGTTGTAAGATTGTCTGAGGGCAATCATAGACTGTTCACCAAAATCGACGGGAATTACAATTTGCTTTACTTCGGTACTCATAAATTTCATTTAAATTTGTTGTTCACAAAATTATACTTTCCGCAGTTATGAAACAAATTCCTGAGTCAGAACTCATTCTAAATAAGGATGGCAGTGTTTACCATTTAAATCTTCATCCACAAGAGATTTCCGACCTGATTATCAATGTAGGTGACCCTGACAGAGTGGCAAAAGTGAGTAGTTTCTTTGATTCGGTAGAAATAAAAAAGCAAAAACGCGAATTTGTGACCCACACCGGCTTTTACAACAATCGCAGAATCACTGTATTATCGACCGGAATAGGAACTGATAATATTGATATAGTTTATAATGAACTCGATGCCTTGGTTAATATTAACCTGAAAACCAGAGAGATAAAAGAAAAACTGAGCACACTAAAATTGGTCAGAATTGGAACTTCCGGGGCTTTACAGAAAAATATTTCAGTGGATAGCTTTGTTTGTTCATCTTTTGGATTGGGTTTGGATGGCTTGCTAAACTTCTATAACATGCCGGTAACTGAAGAAGAATCCGAAATTTTAGCGGCGTTCAATGATCATTACCCAACTTTGGGAAGATTACCCGCCTCCTATCTCACCAAATCTCCAGGCAATTTGTTTGACATCCTGTCGCCGGGCATGCATTCTGGAATCACAGCATCCTGCTCCGGATTTTATGGTCCCCAAGGAAGGGAACTTCGTTTAACACCATACAGAGCTGATATTGTTGAAAGGCTAAATGCTTTCAATTATAAAAACCATCTGATCACCAATTTTGAAATGGAAACCGGTGCTATGTATGGCCTTGCAAGAATGCTTGGGCACCACTGCTGTTCAGTAAATGTAATAGTAGCAAACAGGCTTGCTCAAAAATATTCTGAAGATGCCGAAAAATCTATGATGAAATTAATTGAGCATACTCTTCAAAAACTAACGAGTTGATGAAATAAAAAAAGGTTGCCCATTTAGCGAGCAACCTTTTTAAGAATATTTTATTTAGCTTATAGTTTCACAATTCTTTCGCGATACACACCTGAAAGTGTTGATATCTCCATCAAATAAGTACCTTCAGCGATTCTATCTCCAAGATTTATTTTGGAGATACCATTTGAATCAAAGCCATCACCGGCCTTCTGAATAAAAACTAATTTTCCGGCAGCATCATACACAGCAACTTTTTCAACTGCATCATTTGCATCAGTTGTTGAAAGATTGATAATATCTCCACGGAATGGATTTGGGAACAAGGAAACAACTCCTGCCTTTATGAATGATACAATTTTTATTTCGCTGTGACTACTTCTTCCATCAAAGTCGGTTTGACGGAGACGGTAATAATTCACTCCGCTATAAGGTTGTTCATCATAAGCATTGTAATTGCTTACTGATGTCGTTGTACCATTCCCATCAACTGTCAACAAATCGTTGAATTCATATCCATTACGACTTCTTTCAACTGTAAAATAATCATTATTGATTTCAGAAGCTGTTATCCAGTCGAGTTTTACTACTGCATTTTGAGCTTTAGCATCAAATGATAGTAATTCTACCGGTAAAGGTGAAGACTGAGAAGAAAGTGTCCACCAGTTATTCAGAGAAGTTTGCGTTCCTGCTAATGTGGTGTTAATAGTTGGATTTGACTGCACTCCTGCCGGTGGGAACCATCCCAGCGATACAGGTTCCCATAATTGCGCACGTGGGTTTACAATTCCGCCACGTTCTGCATTTGTCATTGAGAAAGTCAAATTAGAAGTAACATTTCCTGGCACAACGATTCTCCAGAATCTGTCAACTGTATTGGCACTATTATCGGCTCCACCAAAATCTCTTACATGTGTCACAGTTGGAGGAAATGGTGAGTTATCAACCGCTGAATGATAAGTTGCGAGCATCACATCACCGGAGCTACCGGCAACAGGTTGATATGTAAAAGGAATATATTCTGAATCATTGTATCCAAATGGTATTACAAAACTTCCTGTTGTAGTAATATTCCATCTGATTGCTCCACTTCCATCTTCAGTTTCACTTCTGATATAACCATCGCTTCTTGTAATTGTAGCACCATTCTGAAGATTAAGTATACGTCCACCACCGGCAGTATTGTGATCACTGTCGAGATTCAATTCCCCATCGGTAACTACAAGTCCTGTACGAATGGTGACATCATCATTCTCAGGATAAGTGAATTCAACATCCGGTGTTCCCTGGAAATTGATATCGAGATATCCATATTCATGATCTGTAGTTGTAGCCACACCCAAACCAGTTGCGGTAATTATCTGATTGTCGAAGCCATTATACTCAACAGTACTATTGGCATCAAGATAAAAATTCATTCTATAATCTGCGCCAATCAATGGGCGAATTGCTGAAGTTCCAGTGGCAAAGGAATACAAACCATTTGGGTGACCTGTAGCTAAACGACCGCCATCATTTACATTAATTTTTGAATAGTAAAGAGCCTGATCTCTGGCAGCAATCATGTTTGTACCAAGATTTAAAGCTCCATCAATATTAAGGGAAGTATGAGTAGTTACATTTGCACTCGAATGAGATGCAACCATAAAATCATTGGTTGAAGTGCTGAAATCTACAACAGTACCGGCTGTAACCAGCTGTCTGACTTGCTGCATATCGAACACCGGAGTTGCACGTGTAAGTACAATAGTACCGGCTCTGTCATAGACTATATTTCCAAAATTAGTTCTGGTTGTTAAGTGTGATCTATGTGTAAAAGTGGTATTATTTCCATACACAACATTTGCACCTTTAAATACTAACTGGTGACCGGCAGTACTTGTTAAGCTTGAATCAAATGAAACAAGAGCATTTTCGAAAATTGCATTTCCCATGAGAGTAAGTACTACTGGATTAGGAGTTGCAATAGATCCTTTGGAGTACAAATATGCGTTTCCATTAATTTGGGAATAATTCCCATTGATGGTTATATTGGCATTTCCAGTATTCCATTTATAAATAATATAACCGGCAGACTGATCGAGATCGCCCGCGACGTTCCAGGTGGTTGTACCTTTGTGTGCTGAGAAAGCGAGACTTCCTCCTGAAAGTAAAACATTACCTCCAATATTCCCATTTAAATCGTGTCCTTTTGCTGAAACTATTTCATATGCATTAAACCTTACACGACCACCACTGATATTTAAATCATTTCCAATAGTAACATTTTCGGTACCATTCGACATAGATGAACAAAACAGTGCTTTGCTGTTTCCGGAAACGATCATGTTTGCACCGATATTAAGATTCAGTACTGCATTATTGTATCCTGCACGGCTGACAAAAAATACTTGCTGTGTAGAATCGGTGAAGGTGATCATTAAATCATTGGCGATATTTACATCAACAGGTCTAAAGTCAGTAACTTCTCCCCTATGCAGATAAAACTTGCTGGCATTTATAAACAAATCGGAACAGCTGAGAGCAGCATTCCCATTATTTCCTGAAATAGAATTGTACATGCCTCCAAATGTTGCATTCGAGACATTCATGGTTTCAACAATATCTAAATCAATGGAACCATATCCTCTGGTTTGATTAAATGTACCTCCTAGTTGGGAAAAACTCCCGTTCACAGACATATTTACATTACCATAAGCATATGTGTTCTTTTGGCCATTAAATACAGAAGTTGCGCCGGTTTGAGTAAAATTTCTGCCGATTGTAATATTGGCGCCTGCAGCGGTGTATCCAACATATAAGTGACCATCGGCAAGTATCAAATCATTGGTAACATTCAGATAAACATCGCTATAGTTGGTGTCACAATATGCAATATAACAACGAGTAGCAGCACCGCTTATATTAAGGTCACCAGTTACATTTAACTGAGCGAGACCATTTGTACCATACCTTCCCAAAAAGTAAATATTTCTGGCATCGTTAATAGTCATTGAACCCGTATTGAAGGTCATATCACCATCATATCTGTCTTTGAAAGATACAACGGACGGATTCCCTGTAATTGAAGAAGTTCCTGCAATATTCATAGTAAAAGAACCTACTGTACTTTTCATACCATCAAAGATCCCTCCGGTGATAGCAAAATTTCCTGAAATATTTATAAGTGCGGATCCTGAATCTGCCGATGATTGACCTTCAATAATACTAAAGCGATGACCAATCTGCACATTTCCATTCACTGTCCAGACAAGATCTCCTACCGAACGGTACATAATTGATGAAATACTTGTACTTGCACTAATATCGGTAAAGTTTGCTGTAGTAATATTTAAATCTCTTGCCGGTCCGGTTTTTAAAAGAACACGACCGGTTCCAATTAAATTTACATTATTAAGAATTAAATTAGTGGTCATTCCTGCTCCTTCATCAAGTGTGATGGTTCCTGCCGAAATGGTAAGATCGCCTAAAATTCTGTCGGGTGCAAATAAACCGGCTTGCGACCAGCTACCGGTTGTATTGAATATTAAATGTCCGAATTTACCTGAAACATTTGTAGCTAATGGAACAGCATAATCAAACCATTTATTTACGATAATTGTTGATGTTGGAGAAAAACTTTCCGTACCATTAAATATATTGATGGAGGCATCGGCAAGATTTGCATGAGTATAGGTTCCGGTTCCTGATATCAGAAATAATCCATTTACAGTGATACTATTATCAGCTATAAGATTTCCACCGCTATTAATAGTAAGATTCCCGGCGCTGATTGAAACATCGGCATTCACCTGATGATTAATTGTAATATTATCGGTGCAACTTGGTACTACTCCACCAACCCATGTTGCAGGATTTGACCAGAGACCATTAGCAGCTGTTGTATACAAACCATTTGCTCCAACAGCAACCAGGGCGGCATGACTTATTCCGGCACCAGGTGCATCACCAGCAATTGTTGCAGTACCACCGGCGAGGGTTCTCAAAATATTCCCTGCTGCATTAACTGCAGTAGCTCTAACTTCGACATACCTGATACGAATAATATCTAACTTGGTATCAGTCGGTACATTGAGTGTAACGGTGATGGTTGAACTGGTGACATTCAATACTGCTGAAGTTATGTCTCCACCGGCAACAATCGCCATGTTTCCAGTACCAGGATTAAATTCAAATCCGGAAGGAGCTTCCAGAATTAAAGTAGTTCCTGACTGAACTGCAAAATCATTTGGCGCAGTTTCGGTAAAAGATATAATTCCCATCTGGGTAAAGGCACCGGGAGCGACGGCTAAACAACTACCTCCTGTGGCAGGCGTGATGGTAACATTTCCTTCAGATAATGTCACCGTTAGCATCAATAGTGCTAACACAATTCCCGGTAATTTAAGTTTTGACTTTTTCATATCTATGAGGCTGGCACAGCCATTTTTTTTCGAGTACAAATGGTTCAACTAGGTGCACACTTATACCATTGACTTCTTTAAAAGATTGAGCTTTTAATCAGAAAATCTTACACTTCAAATTCGGCTCAAATAAAGGATAAACCATATTTTCTTATTGATTTTCAATAATTTATAAAAATTAAATCAAAATAAAAAACTGCCATTCCTTTCATTCTTTAAAACTTTTAACAATAAAAGGGCTTCCTGACTACAAACTGAAAAGGTTTTGGCTGTTTTATAATCGCAATTTGTAAGATTTCATGGAATAATGCATGAATTTAACATTGCTATTTAAGCGTATTCAACTGAATATATTGTTGTTATGAATTATTTCACCCAAATAATAACGTGAAACGATATGTAATAAAAAGATTCAAATTATCGAACATCAGGTGCGGTTCTGATGTATAAAAGTTCATCTTTCATTAAATATAAAAGAGCAAAGCACGACACGTTAAGTTAAGAGACTACATATTATATTAATCTGCCCAGATTATGAATCGATTCTGCCCAATCGTATCATTATCATCATTAGTGATGATTTTGTTGCTAATTTTTTCCACTACTGCAAATGCAGCGGTAACCGTTACTCCTGCTTCATCCGGAACCTGTTTAAATCTAACTCCCGGGGCATATATTGCCATAGGAGATATTGTTATTCAGGAAAACAATAATGGAGATTTCAGCTCAGGGGCGAACCGAACTTTAATTTTATCAGCGCCTGCAAATTTTCAATTTCAGGCTGGAGTTGGAACAGTAAGTTATCAACTTTTTAGAAACATTTCATCCGCATCAATTGCAATTACTGCAACAACTATTACAGTTACCTATAATTGTGGAGGTACCAATCGTATCGACCGATTAACAATAGGTGGTATTATGGCGCGTGCAACTTCAGTTCCTGCGTCAGGCAATATCTTAAGAACAGGTGGCACAGGCAATATAAATGGAGATGCTACAGGTGGAGGTGTAAATCATGGTACATTGACAGCTTACGCTGGTGGTGCAACCCGAACATCTATTGCTGCCGGAAACTGGTCGTCACCGGCAACCTGGTCGGGTGGTAATGTTCCAAATTGCAATGACAATGCTGTAATAAATCACAATGTAACCGGAAATGTAAGCACTAAATTAAACAATTTAACAATAAACACTGGTGGTACATTAACAGCTAACAGTTCCATTACAGTAACCGGGACTTTTACAATGGCCGGTACAGGAACGTATATTCATAATAACAATGCCAATGCAGCAGTAGGTATTTTTGCAGGGACAGAAAGCTTTTCAACTACCAGTACATTGGAAGTCAGAGATTGGTATAACGTAAATATTCCGTTGCCAACAAATATATCAGGAAACTTTGGCCATGTAATTTTTAATGAAGGTAGCTCCTGGATACAAGATGGTCTATTTTCACCTCATAGAATTAAAGGAAATCTGACTATAAGTGATGGTGACATTTTGATGGATGATGGAACAGGAATGTCCACCACACTTACTCTACAAGACGTATTGATTACAGGCGCTAGTTCATTAAGAATTGCTGAAGGAGCAAATAGAAACCTAACATTGGTTACCGGAAATTACAGAGATTCTAATAACGGAGGGGGTTCTACTTATTCAGGAATACAATTCGATTGTTCCGGAAGTGTATCATGGACTGCGAATGGAAATGTGATCATTGAACAAACATGGAGTTATTACGAAGGTAGTGCAGGAACAGGAAACTCTGTCATAAATATAAATGGAGACTTAACAATTGATGCTGGAGCATTTGACTTCAACCGTAATGTTGATGCATCCTTGAACATAACTGTGACTGGTAACACTTATGTAAACAATAATACTACCTGGGTTCGTTTTCTTGACAGGTATGATGAAGACCTTACATTCACAACTACCAATTTATATATTTATGGTGGTCCCAATAACACATTCATGGGAGGAACTTCCCCAGCCGGCGATGCTACTTTTAACATTACAAACGACTTAATACTTACCGGAGGATCTACAGTTGCTACATTTGTCAGCAGCACTGGCAATACAGCTACTGCTACATTAAATGTTGGACGAGATATATTGCTTACGGATGGAGATATTCGCTTTGCAAATACAAATTCACCCACAACAATTAATGTAGGAAGAAACATTGTTGTAACTGGATCAGGAGCAGATTTCTACGGGCAATTTAACGCAAACTCCACAAAACTGGTAGATCTTAATGTCACCGGTAATATTGAAATTAATAGCGGAGACTTTTATGGGTCAGTTGGTCAGGGAACAACATCTATTGATATAGTTGAAAACCTGGATTTGAATGCTGGGCGTTTTTATGGTATCAACAATACATCAGCGGCAAACAATGCAGCTGTAACATTCGCATGCAACAATATTGATTTTGATGGAGGAACATTCCATTTATTTAGCGGAAGAATCAGCGATGGTAAAACTATCAGTGCCACAATAAATGGTGATATTGACATTAATTTTCTAAGTGCAACAGATGTAGTAACATTTATTGGGTTGACAGGAACAAACAATCCGATTCTTGATTTGAATATCTCAGGTAATATGTCTGTAAGCGGAAATTTTCCGGGCTCTTATTTTATGAGTAGCTCATCTACAGGTGCTGAAACAGTAGATATAGGAGGAAACCTAATAGTTTCTGCCGGCGATGTGTACTTTGTAGGTCAGGAATCGGGATTAACAACAAGTCATGACATCACAACAAACATCAATGGCAACATTGTAATTTCAGGAGGAAACACGCGACTTGCTACCGGAACTGGAACTGCGGATATTGATGTGGATGGAAGTATTTCTATATCAAATGGAACACTCTCCTTGAAATACGAAACCGGTGCGGCTACACTTGATGTATTGGGAAGCTACACGCAGAGTGGAGGAACATTTAATATGCATTCCAGAAATGCTACCACGGCCAATAGCAATACATTGAATATATTTGGTAATTTCCTAATGAGCAATGGTACATTTCGGTTCGACAATTTTGCTTCAGGAGCGGGTCTTGCCGAACACAGTCTTTACATTTATGGTTCATCATTTACATTGGATGGCAATGCATCAATTACTCATGCAAATGATTTAACCACAAACTATATTTTTGGTCAGATCTATTTTTCCTATCCCGGTACTACCGACTACCTCAGATACAGCAACACTAACTCAATTAATCATGTTAGATATACAGTCCAGCCTTCAACAACGCTGGATGCTTCAAACAGCACATATCCGTTACAGATAACATCTGTCGATAATAGTACACCAGCTAACCATTTCGCGTTAACTATAAATGGAATCCTGGATATGGGAAGCAATATAGTCCAGGGGCGTCAGACCGGTTCTCATTATTCACGTGTTATTGTTGCCAGTGGAGGTCGTTATCGGTTAAGTCACACTGGAGGTTTATATTCCGGCGATGCATTAATCTCTTCATCAATTGATGGTTTTATAAATGGAAACAATCGGGTAAACTATCAATTAAATGCTAATAGCATTGTAGAATATTATGGCACATCAACTATGCAAATCACCGGAATACCAAATGGAATTGCATCAGGCAATTCTCAGAAATATGGGTATCTGGAAATTAATTTCACTGGTACTGCAGGAACAACCTGGGTATATCCTCAAACTAATAATGAAGTATTTGTAAGAAGCGGACTCTTGTTAACTTCAGGTGAACTGAACCTGGATAATGATCATAACACAACAACAGGGGGACGTGCAATGCTGGTTGAAAATAATGCAACTATTTCACGAACTTCCGGATATATCAGAAGTGAAACCGAAGATGGTTCCGGAATAATACGTTGGGACATAAATTCGAATGGAAGTTATGTTGTTCCGTTCGGATATGATGCAATGACATACATTCCGTTCACCTATCAGCAAACAGCTGGAGCATCTGGCATTGTTTCATTCGGAACATACCGATCTGCTGCCGACAACACTCCATTTCCTCCTACTGTATCACATGTCAGAGATGTATCAGGAGCCGATAACAGCGCCAACACAATTGACCGGTTCTGGAATCTGTCGCAAGCTGGTGCAGGCACTGCAACATTAACCTTTACTTATGCACCAGCAGAAGATGCAGGCATACTAAATCCGAGAGCTCAACTATGGGAGCCGGTAACATTAGGATGGTTTCCCGCAAGTGCAGGACAATCCAATCCGACATCTACAACTACAGCTGTTCCAACAGTAACTACACTGAATACCTGGTGGACTTTGGCTGCGGGGGCCTCTCCTCTTCCGATTGAATTACTTTCATTTGAAGCAACTAAATCCGGTAACTATGTGGATTTGACATGGCAAACAGCAAGTGAAATAAATAACGATTACTTTACAATTCAAAGAAGCAGTAATGGCTATGAATTCGAAAATATTGCAATTACAGATGGCGCAGGAAACAGTACAACTGTTTTGAATTATAAAGAAACAGATAAGAAACCTTTAAATGGAATTAATTACTACCGTTTGATGCAAACTGATTATGATGGGAAATTCACCTTCAGCGAAATCCGTATAGTTAACTTCGGTACAAAAGGAACCATTTCTGTTTTCCCGAACCCTGCGCCGGAAAATAATCAGATTCAGGTATCAATACCTGTTGAAGGTGAGTATACATTAAATATTACTGATGCAAGTGGCAGAATTATTCAAATTGAAAAAATTTATGCTACAGAAAAAAATCAAATTATTCCTTTAAATCTGTCTGAGACACTCAGCTCCGGAATTTATCAGATTGGCATCAGAAACGAGAATGAAAATTACAACTCCAAACTAATAATCAGGTAAGAACAAACATCAGCACTGCCCTGTTGATGCTATTCTGCCTGTTTACCGCTACCATGTGAACAGTGAAGCAAAAGGGTCGGCACTGCCCGGCCGGCCCTTCTTTTCAAAGGCAGATTCACTAATTCACATTAGGTAAAAATCAAAAGCTATCACTGCCCTGATAGCTTTAATTTAAAATCAAAATAATTCTCAGATAAGTTAAGAGACTATCACTGCCCGGATAGTCTCTCTTTTTTTGCTGTAATTTTCCAGTTATTCCAAATCAGATCATTATTCAATTGCACGCAAAAAAAACGGAGAGAACTTTAGATTCTTCCCGTTTGATTAGTACCGTATGGATTACTTCTTCATCAATTCAGCATAATTCCTAAAAAAGTATGGAATCGTTTCAATGCCTTTCATGAAATTGAATATACCATAATGCTCATTGGGACTGTGTATATCATCTGAGTTGAGTCCGAATCCAAGTAACACAGACTTCAATCCTAACTCTCTTTCAAACAAAGCCACAATTGGAATAGAACCGCCTTCCCTGGTTGGAATCGGTTTTTTACCAAAGGTTGTTTCCATTGCAGCACTTGCGGCCTTATAAGCTATAGAATCGGTTGGAGTAACCACAGGTTCTCCTCCATGGTGAGGAGTTACTTTCACCTTTACCGATTTAGGAGCTATACTTTCAAAATGTTTCTGGAACAGTGCAGTAATTTTATCAGAGGTCTGATTAGGCACCAAACGCATGGAAATTTTAGCAAAGGCTTTGGATGGTAAAACTGTTTTAGCTCCTTCTCCAATATAGCCTCCCCAGATTCCATTCAATTCAAAACTCGGACGGATGGAAGTTCTTTCATTGGTAGTAAATCCTGATTCTCCATGAACATCATTTATCTGAAGGTCTTTTTTGTAATCTTCCAGACTAAAAGGAGCTTTAGCCATTTCAGCACGTTCATCAGCACTGATTTCAACTACATCATCATAAAAACCAGGAATAGTGATATGATTATTTTCGTCTTTGGTGGCAGCAATCATCTCACATAAAACCTGTATGGGATTCGCAACAGCACCTCCATAAACTCCGGAATGCAAATCACGATTTGGTCCTGTAACTTCCACTTCCACATAAGAAAGACCACGTAACCCAACCGTGATAGAAGGCACATCATTAGCAATCATTGAGGTATCGGATATGAGAATTACATCTGCTTTCAAACGTGCCTTATTGTTTCTTACAAAATCTCCCAGATTTACGGAACCAACTTCCTCTTCGCCTTCAATTAAAAATTTAACATTGCAAGGTAGCGCCTGATTTTTCATCATGCTCTCAAATGCTTTCATGTGCATAAAAACCTGACCCTTATCATCGCATGAACCCCGGGCATAAATTTTCTCATCTTTAATTACAGGCTCAAAGGGAGGAGAATGCCACAGATCGAGTGGATCGGCCGGTTGAACATCATAATGTCCATAAACCAACACTGTTGGCAATGATGCATCAATTATTTTCTCGCCATAAACAATAGGATGTCCTTTAGTTTGACAAATTTCTACTTTGTCCGCACCGGCCGCAATCAAATTTTTACTTATAAAATCAGCGGCTCTCTGAACATCATCCTTATATTTTGAATCGGCACTAACAGAAGGTATTCTGAGTAATTCGAATAACTCTTTTAAGAATTGATCTTTATGCGAAGCAATGTAACTCTGAACTTTTTCCATAATTATTATATCGATTTAATATTTAGGAAGCTGCAATCTCTGCTTCCCTGTTAATTTTCTTTACCAAACCCTGCAACACTTTGCCTGGTCCTACTTCAACAAAGGTTTTAGCACCTTGTTCAATCATATTTTGAATGGTTTGTGTCCATCGCACAGGAGCAGTCAGTTGATCCACCAAATTTTTTCGAATGATATTTGGATCACTAGATGGCATAGCATTTACATTTTGAAACACGGGACAAACAGGATTATTAAAGTTTGTTGCATCGATGGCTGCAGCAAGTTTCATGCGGGCAGGCTCCATTAGGGGTGAATGAAATGCACCTCCCACATTCAGTAATAACGCCCTTTTTGCTCCTGCTGCTGTTAGCTTTTCACAAGCAATCTTTACTCCGTCTATAGTACCTGAAATCACTATTTGACCGGGACAATTATAATTTGCGGGAACAACCACATCATTCACAGAAGCACAAATTTCCTCGATAATTTTATCATCAAGTCCGAGAATAGCCGCCATAGTAGATGGATTTGCCTCACATGCTTCCTGCATGGCATTAGCCCTTGCAATAACCAAACGCAGGGCATCTTCAAACTCAAGTGTTTTATTGGCAACAAGAGCAGAGAATTCACCTAGAGAATGCCCTGCAACCATGTCGGGCTGAAAGGAGTCACCCAAATGCCTGGCAGCAATAACCGAATGAATGAAAATAGCAGGTTGTGTAACGTTCGTTTGCTTCAGATCTTCATCGGTACCGGCAAACATCAAATCAGTAATTCTGAAGCCCAGAATTTCATTGGCACGCTCAAACATTGCTTTCGACGGTTCGGAATTATCATAGAGTTCTTTACCCATTCCGACAAATTGAGACCCCTGACCGGGGAACAAGTATGCTTTCATAATATCAGAAATTTTGCACGATTTTAATCAAAACTGTGCTGATTTCAAAGCAACTGTCTCAACTTCACACAAAACGTTTGCCAATCAGGCTGATAAATTCACTCCTGGTTTTCTCATTTTCAAATTCACCCGTAAAAGCTGAAGTGGTGGTGAGCGAATTCTGTTTTTGAATACCCCTCATTTGCATACACAAATGGTGTGCTTCAATGACTACTGCTACTCCGAGAGGTTTTAAAGTATTTTCAATACAATCCCGAATTTGAGTGGTTAATCGTTCCTGAACCTGCAACCTCCTTGAGTATGCATCCACAACACGGGGAATTTTACTCAATCCTACAATATGTTTATTGGGTATGTAGGCTACATGTGCTTTACCAAAAAACGGCAGCAAATGATGTTCACAAAGCGAATACAATTCAATATCTTTTACAATAACCATTTGCTGGTAATCTTCCCGGAATTTAGCGGAAAGTAGTATCTTCTCAGGATCAAGATCATATCCATGTGTGAGATATTGCATGGCTTTAGCCACTCTTTCAGGGGTTTTCAACAATCCTTCCCGATTTGGGTCCTCTCCTACCTCTTTTAAAACAGTTAGGTATGCAGCCGAGAGTGCTTCAATTTTTGTCTGATTGTATTGATCAATTTTCGTGTAGCCGTCGTTGTTGTTATCGTGATTCATTCTGTTAAATATAATTGCTGTCTCTTATAATGTTCCGAAATATTCTACAAAATTATTTTCTGTCTCATACAATTTTATGCAATGTAAGTGACCTCCCGCAGCTGCTATTTCATCTATTAACTGCTCCCAAATTGCTTGAGCTAAAACCTCTGTAGAAGGCATTTTCCCACTCATAAAATCAACATCCAGATTAATATTTTTGTGATCCAATTTGTTAATGACTTTTTCTTTAATCAATACAGAAAGTCTTTTCAAATCCATCACAAATCCTGTAACCGGATCAGGATTTCCCTTCACGGTTACATAAAGTTCATAGTTGTGTCCATGCCAGTTTGGATTGGAACATTTTCCAAAAACTTCCATATTTTTTTCATCACTCCATGCTGGAATGTGCAATTTATGTGCTGCATTAAAACGTTCTCTGCGTGTAACGAATACCATTCAATAAAATGATTTTAAATGTGGTGAAAATTGAAGTATTTTGCGGTTATCTAGCAAAGGTATGAAATCAATGCCTCTTATAACATTTCTGCCCCCAACACTGTTCTAACTTAAAGCAAATAAATGTTAAAAATCTTAATTGTTGCGGCAACTGTGCAGGAATCTGCCTTTTTGATTTCTAAAAAAACAAAGAAGTCATCATCTCATTTGATTCCTATTACTGTCAATAAATCAATTCAGGTTGATTTGCTGATTACAGGCCCGGGAGTGGTAGCGACCACATTTGGCATGACAAAAACTTTGGAAAATAATGATTATCAACTCGCTATAAACATTGGAATCTGTGGCTCACTGGATAAAACCATGCGCCCGGTTAAACTGGTCAACATTGTATCCGATCAATTTGGAGATTTCGGAATTGAGGATAACAATGAATTTGTACCTGCATTTTCAACCGGATTGTTTCCAAATCAATCAGGAATTCACACTAAAGGGGTTTTAAAATCAACTAATAAATTAAATATCAGCAGTTTAAAAGCTATTCCAAAACGAAATGGCATCACGGTCCAAAAAGTACATGGTTCGGCCAAAAGTGCCCGGGAAGCCTATAACCGGTACGGTCCTGTTATGGAATCAATGGAAGGAGCTGCCTTTTTCTATGTAGCCAACCAATATCGAATTCAATCGCTGCAAATACGGGCTATTTCCAACATGGTTGAAAAACGCAATCGCAAAGCATGGAAAGTCGAGGACGCAATTGATGCATTAGCCGGGTATGTTTCTTTGTTATTACTGGATTTACAATCCCTAAAATAAAATTTTGCGACTCCTTATGAAACAAAAAGAAGTCACACCAATTCCTCCGTTGCATGTAAGGAAATTGCTCGAATCGGGCGAAGGCGATCAGCTTGACTACAAGAAAGAAGTAAGCAGTGAGCACAAGATTGCTAAAACGATGGTTTCATTTGCCAATCACAAAGGCGGACGACTATTAATCGGTGTGAATGACAACAGAACCATTCATGGAATTGCAGTTGAAGAGGAGAAATTCATGCTGGAAAAGGCAGCAGGATTTTATTGTAAACCTCCTATTGAAATAGAAATAACAACCTGGAAAATAGGCAAAAGAAATATATTGGAAGTTGTTATTCCCCGCGGTGAACACAAGCCTTATTATGCTTTGGCTGAAGATGAAAAATGGTGGGCATATATCAGAGTGAAGGATCAATCATTATTGGCAAGTAAGGTAGTGTTGGATGTATTAAAAAAAGAAGGAGATGGCAGCGATACGCTGGTTGAATTTTCGAGTAAAGAAAAGGCGCTACTCGACTATCTGAATGAACATCCAAAAATCACCTTAAATCAATATTGCAAACTCATAAATATTTCAAGACGAAGAGCTACCGGCATTCTGGTAAATCTGATCAGAATGGGTGTGATAAGGGCTCATGCTCATGAAACTCCTGAATTTTATACATTAAGTTGAGATTTCTCATACTAAATGCGGACAGATTTGTGTACATTTGATCTGTATTGACTTAATACTAATATATTCAATAAAGAACTCATAAAAATGGGAAGTAATTCTAAACTCTTGCTGGCATTATTGGCCGGCGCAGCTGCAGGGGTAGCAATTGGCATTCTGATTGCACCTGAAAAAGGCTCAGAAAGCAGAAAAAAAATCACCGACACTGCCAAAAAACTTGCGGACACATTATTAACCAAAGCAGAGGAAACGTTGGATGAAATGGCAGGAAAAACTAAAGTCTGATTCAGATACCCATGGAAAACATTAAACCTGCAATAGAAAATATTGCTGATGACCTGAAAGAATATGTTGAAACCAGCATAACCTTATACAAACATCAGGCGACACAAAAAGGTGCAGAGGTTGCTTCAGAGGCGATTATTAATCTGCTGATAGCATTCTTCATAGGATCTGCACTTTTGTTTGGAAGCATTGCCTGTTCGCTTTATCTATCGGAATTATTGGGTCATTCTTATTCAGGTTTCCTTATAATGACAGGCTTCTATGCATTACTTGGCTTTGTTATTATATTAACTAAAGACAAGTGGCTAAAAAACCGGTTGGTTGATGGTTTTATTAAATCAATTTATAAAGATCAGCATGAAAACAAAAATTGATTCATTGGCCACTTTGCAACTTGAAATTGAACGTTTGAAAAGTCTGAAAGCTGCCAAGGACATACAGCTGAAGCAATCGTTTCAGAATCTTTCGAATGAATTAAAACCGGTCAATTTAATTAAAAGCACATTCAGTTCGATTACAAAAGACAGTGAATTAAAAAATCAGATGCAGTCAAAGGGACTTGAGGCTGCTTTAGGTTTTGTAGTTACCAACCTATTGTTTAAAAATGCAAATCCGGTGATTCGCACTGCCGCTACACTTTTCGGAACCACCTTCGCTTCCAAACTTTTTGGTGAGGATTCAGGAAATATTATAGGAAGGATCAAAAATCTTTATCAAAAGATTAAAGAGAAGAGTCCCGATGAAGAAAACAAACCCTTTGACGAAGGCGATATTTACAAGGGATAATAATTTATTGAATTACCAATTTGGCAATTTTTCTGCTGCCAGCCTGCATAATATTCACTAAATAAATTCCTTTCGATAAGCCGGAAACATCCATAGCAAAAGTATTGGTTGTTCCTGATAAAGCTGCTTTCTGACAAACTCTTCCTTTCATATCCAAAACTTCTAAACCGGAAGCTTGTCCTTTAGATGCATCCCATGTAATTATCGTTTTTCCGGATGCCGGATTTGGAGAAATTGTAATACCACTATTTGATTCCAGTTCAGAAAGAGATAAACAATCATCCACAATTACTGAAAGGTCGTATGGAATGACACAACCGTTTCCAGCATCGTAGGTATAGGTAATTATATGAGTTCCTGCTCCTGCGCTTCCCGGTTGGAAAGAATTTCCTGTCACTCCTGCTCCTGAAAAAGTTCCACTTGCAGGTGTTCCTGACAAGTTAACGGAAGATCCGTTCACACAAATAATCTGAGGCAATCCGCTAAAGAATACATTTGGAGAAGGATTTAATATAAGTGTAACTGTATCAGAAAAGTTGACACATCCGGAACCATTCGTTACCCTAACATAATAATTCCCGGAAACAGACGTGTTATATGTAGCTGTTGCAGCTAAAGGCAAGGGTGCACCATTCTGAAACCATTGGTATGAAAACCCCGGGAAGAAAGGAGTTTTTAGAGCATAAGAAGAGGTGCAGGAAGTGATTGTGTCTTCAACGGATATAAATGCAGTTGGCAGACATGAAGCATCAGAAAGCTTAAGAACTCCACTGGTATTTTTCCCTATATACAATTCACCGTATCTGTCCTGGCCAAATGTGGTGTATTCATATAGCGTTGACCCTCCCAGGGAATTATGAACGAAAGTTCCGTTTCCAGCAGGAGTAAGCGTTTGAATTTCACCACTACAATAATCTGTAAAAAAATATTTTCCAAACCATGCAGCATATTGGGGACCACGGTAAACATAACCTCCGGTTACTGAGCAAGCAGGAAAGTGATCATAGGTATAAACCGGTTCTGTGAGTGCTGAAGCAGGAAGGCATCCTACCGTATCAAAAACAACAACTCCTTCATAACATCTCCAGCCATAATTTTCACCGCCGGCACTGGAGGCAGGTTGAAAATTAATTTCTTCCCAAACATTCTGTCCAACATCACCAATCCAGAAATCACCTGTAATTTTATCAAACGAAACCCGCCATGGATTTCTTACGCCAACTGCCCAGATATGCGGATTTGCAACTGAAGAGCCGTAATAGGGATTGCTACCAGGTATGCTATAACCGGAAGGAGTATTAACATCGATACGTAAAATTTTACCTAGCAAAAGTTGTTTGTTCTGTGCTCTGTTTCCCGGATCTCCCCCTGCTCCACCATCGCCAAGCGCGATATAAAGGTAACCATCGGGGCCAAAGTGCATGGAACCGCCATTATGATTTGGATATGGCTGAGCAACAGTAAATAAAATTTCTTCATTCAAAGAATCTGCTACATCGGGATTACCTGCACTCACTTCAAAACGAGAAACAACAGTTGTTCCGGTAAGATTGGTATAATTAACATAAAATCGTCCATCGCTTGCATAGGTTGGACTGAATGCCAATCCCAGCAGCCCTTGCTCTGATGTATTATCATTGACTTTGGATGTTATACTCAAAAAGGGCGCTGGAAGTAAATTTCCAGACAAATCAGAAATCCTGATCTTTCCTTCCTGTTCGACAATAAACAGTCTGTCGTCGCCAACATTGGTAATATCGGTTACTTTATTTACTGCACTTACAAATGGGGTAAGTGTCAATTGAGCTTGCATAGAGACGCAAGATACCAGAAGAAGAAACAGAGAGGAATATATTTTTTTCATGAATTCATAGATTATGACACAAAATTACGAATTCAAAATTTCAAAAAGGGAAATGAAATCAATTTTACTAACAGCTTACAAAAAAGGACGGGCTGCAGGTATTGATCCTGCAGCCCGCGCTTAGCTTTAATAGCTTACTTCACTTTTGATGAAAGTTCAGCTCCTGCTTTAAATTTAGCTACTTTTTTAGCAGCAATTTTAATTTCTTTTCCAGTTTGTGGGTTACGACCGGTACGAGCAGCCCTTTTAGCAACTGAGAAAGTACCAAAACCAACTAAAGTAACTTTGTCTCCTTTTTTAAGAGTTTTAGCAGTTACATTCAGGAAAGCTTCAAGTGCTCTCTGAGCATCTGCTTTCGTGATTTTTGCTTCTGATGCCATAGCATCAACTAATTCACCTTTGTTCATTTTAATAGTTTTTAATGGTTAGTAATTGAACACAACGAAAGTATACGAAAGACAGTCATAGTGCAACTTAGCAATGTTCAAATAGCCTGAATTGTTGATAAATAGGGGCTTTTGTTGAAAACTAAAGGCTCAAACTCGCTCACAGAGCAGGTTACAGCCGTTTTAAATTAAAAATAAATCAACAATTCAATGCAGAATTTCAAATGTGTAGTTGATGGAATCCGATACAATCAGCTATTTGTAAAGTTGCAACTGATTTAATACGCAAGAACTTTTGCGATCATCGCAGCAACTTTATCGGCATTTGGAATCATTGTAAATTCAAGAACAGAATTCAATGGAATTGCAGGTAAATTTTCTGAGCCAATCACTTCAACGGGAGCATCCAAATGTCGGAAGCAATTGGAAGAAATTCGACCTGCCAATGCCTGAGCAAAAGAATTATTCACGGGCTCTTCTGTAACAACCAAACATCGGTTATTACGAACTACAGATTCAAAAATCAACTTTTCATCAACCGGATGAATGGTTCTTAAATCTATAATTTCAATTCTTCCTGGAAATTGTTTGGCTGCATTTTTTGCCCAATAAACTCCCATACCATAAGTGATTATACTTAAAGTTGTTTGTTTGCCATCAATAGCT
>CAUJFJ010000066.1 GCA_963169675.1 Bacteroidota bacterium | reverse complement strand
TTTTTATTTCCCAACCAATTTTTTTTAACCCAAAGCGACCCAATTTTTGGATGCATAACCCACCCTATTGTTATTTTAGTGAACATTCCATTTAAATGAATTTGATAACCCAACCTATTTTATTGTAACGACACGTGATTTTGGGGTATATACCTACCCTATTGTATTGGTTGAATAATTATTTGTCTGTTAAAATATATATCCACAAAGAAAACCAACTAGTGAACAAATAATTATTTGATGAAAAATTTAATCAAAGGGGAAGTTTTGTTGATTTAAAAATTCGTCATCCTCATCCTGAAATTTCTTTTTGCTGTGATAAAGCTCCTGATTATTTATATACCTCCTCACTTGAGATAGTCTTGACGCACAAACAGCTTCGGCATAATATTCATCTTGCCATCTGAAATGTTCGTTTGTTAATTCGTTCTTATTGATCCACCAGGAGGATTCTCCTTTAATCATTTTTGCAATATCTTGTATGGTCTGATTGGAGCACATCGAAACCAAACAATGGCAATGGTCGCTATAGCCACCAACACTATCAATGTAAATTCCTTTCGCTGTTCCATTTTCATAGATATGATTCCAAACCTTTTGTCGTAATGCTTTGGAATCAAGGAAAGGAAAACGGTTTTTAGTTGACCATACAAAATGGACGTAGACTTTAATAAAAGACATAATGTGAAAAATTAAAATTCTAAAAAATGTTTCATTGCAAAAATAATGAAATATAAATTAAATATTAATTCTACAAAAAAAGTATTCCCGAAATGAATCGAGAATACTTTATATTTGAATCAGAGAAATGAATTTGCTTTACTCGCGTTTCGGAATAGTTACCTCAATCGTGCGAATCACATTAATCCCTTCACTATTTCCTGAATAAACCTTTAATTCTTCTTCGTTTGTTTCTGTTCGCCAGTCTGCCACTCCTGAAATACTCTGATCATTTTCTTCAACTATGTTGTAAGTAGCTGTCCCCGGGGATTCAACATCAGAATTGTTATCACCTTGCATTTGCGGAGATCCGGGCAAAGGCAAACTATCCGATTTATTTTGTTGCCTGTTAATGTTATTCAAGGTATCGATTTCAGAATTCCGAAATGTCGAATCTCTTGTTGTTCGCGTTGTGTCTGTTCTTTGAACTTGAGCATTGGCAACCGAAGTAAACATGCCCAATATGAAAAGAACTATAACATTGATTTTTGCTGATTTTACTATTGCTTTATTTCTCATTGCAGTTTTGATTTAAGGGTTGAACTTAATTTAGTTAATACCATGTTTTGCAATGATGGTGCAGGAAATTACATTAAGATTGAATTCAGCATTCTTAATTATTGCAATCGTCTCATATTAAATATATTACATGAGCGAACAATGGAGTTTTATAAATTTTTTAGGCAATGCCATAAATACAAATTGTGGTCAAAATGACACACCTGCCAATTGATTTTCCAGATATGGGAATTTATTGTCTGTTGAAATAGTAGCACTTTCGGTGAAAGTAAACACTCAAAAAGCAAAGGTCTTCTTCCAAAAACAATCAAAATAAATTAGTTTATTTGCGCAAAATTCAAATTACCAGGAATTATGCAATTTGCCCATCATAAAATTTTTAATTACCACCCTTTTAATTACCAATTCGCTGACCACTTTTGCTCAAATTTCTGATACACTTCAATTAAATGAAGTGAAAATTCAGGCTTCTCGAGCCAGCACACAAGCACTCCATGCTCCGCGGACCGTTGAACTAATTACTGCCGCACAAATCGCTCAGTTGCCGGTAAAATCGGTTAGTGAGGCACTTGAATATGCATTGGGAGCTGACTTAAGATCACGTGGCCCCGTTGGCATGCAAAGCGATTTATCGATTCGTGGAGGCTCTTTTGAACAAACTCTTATTTTACTGAACGGTATTCCTTTAACAGATCCGCAGACCGGACATCATTCGTTAAATTTACCGGTATCTTTGGATGAAATCCTTCATATAGAAATTATACAAGGAGGAGCAGCCCGCATTTTCGGACCTAAAGCATTTTCCGGTGCTATAAATATAGTCACACGCACTTCAACAAACACGAGTGCCACCTTAGCTGTTGAAGGTGGTGAATATGGTTCATATGGAACATCCGCACAGGGAAATGTTGCATTGCCAAAATCCGGTATATCGGCTGGAATTTCCAGATTTTCAACCGATGGATATATCTCCAACACGGATGGCAGTCGCTTGCAGGGAAATTTGTTTTTCCACACTGCTATTGGAAAATTAAATGTTTCTGCATTTACAGGTGCTGAACAAAAAGCATTCGGCGCACAAAACTTTTACTCTACTTCTTTTCCAACTCAATTTGAAGAAACAAAATTGTATTTTGGAGGCATTAAATTAGATTACCGTATAAAATCGTGGCAATTTAATTTAACAGGTTCTTACCGACAACATCATGACCGTTTTGAACTGTATCGTGAAGGCGCCGACTGGTATGTCCGCAACAATGGCTTTTTCATAATGGGTGACGACACAGCAGCTTCATTCTACAAAGGCCACAACTATCACCGAACCGATGTGAATGAAACAAATTTGCAAATTGTGCATTCACTAAAAAAACACACCTTTTCAGCAGGCGTAAGTTATCGCAATGAACATATTTACAGCAATGTATTAGGCGAACCTTTGGATAAACCTAAGCATGTTGCCGGCTATCCTGATTACGCACAATTTCTGCGTGAAGCCGACAGAAATGAATACCATGTCTATCTTGAAGATCAGTTTCAATCAGGCAGGTGGTGGATCAACGGAGGAATGCTGATGACTGTATCTGATGAGTACGGAACCAGAGTATTTCCGGGAATCGATGTTGCCTACCTTTTTAATCGCTATTTAAGAACCTATGCAAATTTTAATCAGGCAATCAGGTACCCAACTTACACCGATTTATACTACCGTCTTGGAGGTGCTGTAGGCAGCATCGGATTGAAACCTGAAAAATCGGACAACTACGAACTTGGATTCCGCTTTCAACAGGAACGAACCAATGCTCAACTGGCAGTATTTCACCGTGCAAGCTCATCATTAATAGACTGGATTCGTAAAAATGGCTCGTCAATTACAGAAGCAGCGAATATTACTGCTGTAAACTTTACAGGAGTCGACTTTTCCATCCGGCTACAGCCGGAAGCATACCTTACCCTGCTTGATGAAATTCAATTCTCATACACATTCATTTCAGCTGATGAAAAAAGCACTGATTTTGAATCGAACTATGCTCTGGATTTCTTAAAGCACAAATGCACTGTAATTTTACAGAAGAAAATTAATGCTGCATTACAAATCTCATTTGCTGTATCCTACCAGGAACGAGAAGGTGGTTACTTAAAGCCGGGAGCATCCAAAGAAACTGAATATGGCTGGTTCTATACTGCAGATTCAAGAATTACTTATTCCAAAGGAATTGGAAAGTTATATCTGGATGTGAAAAATATTTTCAACCATGTTTACACCGATATAGGCAACATCCCTCAGCCTGGAAGATGGATAACAATGGGATTAAAGTTACACATCAAAAAATAAATACGTTTCGAAAATATTGAAATAAAATGAAGTAAGTTTCAATTTTCAGAAATAGTAAATTTAGTTGAAAAAGTTTGCTCGCCAGTTTGCACCACAGCAATATATAATCCGGCTGCAAAACCTGAAACCGGTAATTGAACCTCCCCTTTCCCCTGAACCAGTCCAACTGCCTCGTTGGTTAAGAGTTTGCCTGTAACATCATAAATAGTTATTCCGACAGACAACGAATTTGGAGTGCTGTATAAGAAGGTGATAAATTCGCTATGCACAGGATTTCCTGCAGGAACAAAATAGAAATTATTAGGAATGGTAACCTTTGGTTTGAAAATTTCAGATCCATCTAAAATAAAGAGTCCATTTGTAATATCAGAAGCAATTATATTTCCGGATGGTAAAAACGGATAGAGTCCCCAGCAGCCATTGTAACTATAGTAGGTCGTATTCTGATCATGAATATCATTATAACCAATCAGCACAGGATTTGCAGGATCGGAAATATCGTACGCTACAACACCATCATGATAATAGGAAAGCAACAAAATATCATCGACGATATAAGGATTGTGAGCCACGCTTCCGTCTGATGATTGCGGAACCGGCACCTGGAGCATATTCGATCTGATCATACTTACCAATTGGGGATCATGAATATCAGTCATATCGAATACCTTTACGCCTTTGCCATGTGCTTCATCCGTAAAGACCATAGTTTTACTGTCAGCAGTCAACCAGGCACTGTGATTGTACGCACTTTCTGGATAATAATCTATAATTGAAATAAGAAATGGGGCTGCAGGATTACTTAAATCATATATCCACAATCCGTTATTCCCATTTGCACAATAAGCTGTATCATTTCTTACAAATGTTTCGTGCACATTAAAAAATCCGGGATTAGACAAAGTGCCTAATAATTGCGGATTAAGCGGATCGGCAATCGAAAAAATATCCATGGCGCCAAATGAATTATCGGGCCGGGTATTGGATGCCATGTACAAGCGATCCTTCTCCACAAAAATAGTATGACATCTTTTAGAAATTACATCCGAGTCATAAACCTTTACTACAGAATCCGGCAAGTATTGCAGATCGAAAATCTGTAAAGAATTAGTCCCCTGATCGCTTACCGCATAAAGATAATGGTCATAAGTGGCATAATCTTTATTGACCACCAGCGTAACGGTATCTTTAGTGTCGAAATAACCAACCATTTCAGGTGAAACGGGATCTGTGATATCAAAAAAATAGGTTCCCTGGGTACTTCCAATAAAAGCATATTCTCTTTCTGCAGCAGCATATCCCCAACATTCGCTGAATGCACCGGTCCATGCCGGCGGGATGGCATCATCATCCCAACGGGAAAGAACAGGCATATTTAATTGCTGTTGGGCTTTAACCGCGCAGAAATCCGCAAGTAATAAAAACATCCCCAACACCAGTATTCCGGCAGCTTTCATAAAGCAAATTTAACACAAAATGTCCGGAAATGAAAGGCTCAGGTTCAGGATTGCAACAGTTGTGTAATAAGAACCGTCATTCTTCCTTCGGCTTCATTGGCAACACGAACTACTTCATCGTGGGTAATAATTTCAGGTTCGTCGGTACCACCGAGGTCTGTGATAATTGAAATGGCAAAACAGGGCAATCCCATGTGGCGGGCTACAATCACCTCTGGGACAGTCGACATTCCCACAGCATCGGCTCCAATGGTACGGATGTATCTGTATTCAGCACGTGTTTCGTAGCAGGGTCCGGTAACGGCAGCGTAAACACCAATGTGACAGCGATACTGATTTTTGTGGGCAATTTGCATTGCTTTGCGGATCATATCCTTATCATAGGGAGCGCTCATATCCGGAAAACGTGGTCCCAACTCATCATCATTTGGTCCGATCAAAGGATTAAGACCCATTAAATTGATGTGATCGTCGATGATCATTAAATCACCAACTTTAAAATTCTGATTAACACCACCACTGGCATTCGAAAGGTAAAGTTTCGAAATGCCCAGAAACTTCAATACTCTAACCGGAAACGCAACTTCCTGCATGGAATAACCTTCATAAAAATGAAAACGGCCCTGCATGGCGACTACTTTTACACCACCAAGTTCACCAAGGATCAACTTACTTCCGTGACCTTTAACGGTAGAAACAGGAAAACCAGGGATATCGGCATAAGCAAGTTCGTGCTCGATCTTGATTTGTTTTACCAAACCACCCAGACCACTGCCGAGAATAATACCAACCTCAGGTTTAAAACCGGTTTTATTTAAGATATAATCAGCTGTTTCTTTTATATTTTGCAACATAAGATTCAATAAGTTTATTAAATTCAGGTTCGTTATCAATTGACACGGTGATCGGCAAACAGCTAAAAGGAAGCACATCCAGCCATTCTTTTAACTCATTCTGCTTCAATCTTTGCAGATCTTTTTCTGTAGTTACAATCATTCCGGTTCCGGGCGCAAAGCTATTAAATTTTTTCTGCAGCGCATTCATATCTTTATCACTGAAAATATGATGGTCGGGAAACTGCATTAATTGCAACGCTTTTACTCTTGGAGTCAGGTAATTAACAATTGGGCCAGGATTTGCAATGCCGGTCAACAGAATCACGTTTGCTTGAGAAGGATTCTTACACAATTCACAGATCCCATCCGAAACCGGTAACAGTTCACCGTATGTTACAGAAGAGAAGAAAAGCTGTTGGTGTGGAAGCGGATTGATTTCATTTCTCAATTTGAGTTTGGCAGCTTCACTCATTTGCGGATCACATTTAGAAACGATCAGAATATCTGCACGCCTATACCCTTCCCGTCCTTCACGAAGATTACCTGCTGGAAGTAAATAATCCCGGGTAAAAGGCTGATCGGCCGGTGTAAGTATAATTTTTAATCCTGGATCAATGGCTCGATGTTGAAAACCATCATCCATAATCACCACCTGAGGAGGTACAGGCAGTTTTAATAAACGCTCCACACCATGCACCCGATCTTCACAAACAGAGACTGTAATATCATCGAAACCTGAAAAGTATTGCATAGGTTCATCTCCAATTAAATTGGCCGTAGTGCCCTTTCCGGCTACAACAAAACCTGTTGTTCTGCGTCCGTATCCGCGACTTAATGTAGCGACCTTAAACTTACGGTGTAACAAACGAATCAGATACTCCACATGTGGTGTTTTACCTGTGCCACCAACACTCAGATTGCCAACCACAATTATTGGTAATGGAAATTTACTTACTTTAAAAATTCCACGATCATAAAAGCGATTGCGAACTTTCGCAACCAGGGAATAGACAAAAGAAAAGGGCAGCAATAAAAGTCTTAATTTCATCTGCTTTCTGTCGATGATACTTTTAACTTCATAGATTCTGCTCTGCTTTTCACCATTTTATATTGCCAGTCAGAGGTATCTTCCTGTGCATTCAAAAAATAAGCATAGTGTTCCAGTGCTTTCAGCGTGTCTTGCATATATACTTCATAAACCCGGCCAATTTCATACTGATAACCGGCTTTGGTGGCCAAATCATCTCCACTATAACGATACGCATTTTTATAAGCATCGAGGGCATTTTTATATTCACCGGCGCTTTCATAAATCTTAGCCATTCGGTGAAAATAAACACTGATATTCTGACTAATTGATTTCTCAATGGCGCCTCTGATATACAATTCAGATTTCTTAAAATCACCGGTTGCCTGATATGCCATTCCCAGATAATAACAGGTAATATCGTCATCGGGCTGAATCATGAGTGCTGTCGATAACATCGTAATAGATTGTTCCGTTTCACCACTCATAAACTGACAGATACCTGCTTTGCGCAATAAATCAGGATTTGAAGTACCTTTTTGCAGAAGCGGACGGTAAGCTATGAATGCTAGTTCATATTCCTTCAAACGGTACAAAACATCGCCACGCAGGCGACACAATTCAGGAAGTGAATCAGCAGTCATCAAAGATGCACTTAAAGAATCTGCTTTCAATAATTCATCTTTGCGAAGATACCAGTCAATTAACCTGGTCCCTGAAATAACATCTTTAGGATTTAATGCTAATGCCTTTTCATAATTCAAAATTGCCAGCTCCGGTTGTTCATTTTTATCAGCTGATAATGCTAGTTGGCGAATATAATTTACATTTAAAGAATCTGTTTCTACCAATTTAGAATAACACATTACTGCATCATCGTATGAGCCGGCTGAAAAAGAGGTGCGTGCTTTCCAGCTCCATAAATTTGATGGCAACAAAGAATCGGGAATAGTTATAAAATAATTACCGGCTGCGATAATGTCTCCGGAAAGAAACCAGGATGCAACGAGCCATTCAGCAGCCATTGAATCTGTTGCGGTCAGTTCGCAACTGAGCAGAACATCAATTGCTTGTTTGTAATTCCCTTCTTTGTACAAATCACGACCCGTTAAACGGC
>CAUJFJ010000065.1 GCA_963169675.1 Bacteroidota bacterium | reverse complement strand
TCGTTTCGGTTTTTTGAGGATGAAAATATTTCGAGAATTGGCATTTCATGAAAAAATGCAGCCCCGGTTAAAGATTCTAACTTCCGGTAATGGGTAAAGGCATAGGGGATAATCTGATCCGCAAGGTGCGTTTTCACCATCCTTCGTCCGGTCACCGGAAGTATAATTCCTGCAGCAACCTTAGTTGATGTCAGGTATTCCTGACGATCAACTATAGTTACAGAAATGCCATTTGCTATCAATTCATAGGCAAGCAAAGTACCAGCTAGTCCCTGACCAACAATAAGTATATTCATGGCTTGGGAAACGGGTATGGTTAAGGTCTTTTGCCTTTGAAGCCTACCATTGCCAATCGCTTACCGTCACGTGAAGCTGTGAGGCGGTAGAAGTTACCCATGGTCCTTGAGAAATCAGCAACCTCATTCCATTTTTTATCACCATTTGGATCCATGAGATACAATTTACCTTCTGAACCGCAATAGATTTTACCGTCGGGAGCAAGGGCATAATCGATAACCCCTTTCATACCTTCGGCATAAAAATTAGACTCTCCGAGAGTGAGGTCATAATTCATTAGAGTTACCGCATCTCCAGCTTGTCTGGTATAAATGAGGTTATTCCCGGAATTGAGTGCCATCAGGCAACGTCCGATATTTTTTTCTAATACAACAAACTGTGAATTTCGAACCTCATAAATATAAAGTTCCATCCCATTGTTAAGTACGGCCATACCAACTATGGAATCATTGATCCAACAATAGTAACCAACACTGTCAATTCCTTGAGCCAGATCATACAGATCTTCGGGACTATCCGTAAACTGATAAAATCTTTGCGTTTTATCGGCATCAACTCTTACCATGGAAGTCATTTTACCATCAGGAGCATATCGGGGAGAAAACTCACTTTCAGGAGTTTCAGTCAACCTTTTGGTAGTACTATCTGCTATCACAAACTCATACAATTCCGATTGCGTAGTATCCGGCATTGAAACGTAAAAGAGTTTCTTACCATCCGGAGAAAATTCGGGTTGATTATCGTATCCCTCACGATTGGTAATATTGACCGGTTTTCCGTAGGTTACTTTCTTTTCTTTCTTGATAATATCAACTAAAAATATTTCGGTTGTCGAAACTTGAGCCTGCAAAGATCCAAATGGTATAAGCAGTAATAATGTTCTGAAGATAATTTTCATGGTATTAGAAATGGGTTAGTTAATTTTTCGGGTAATAATTTGAGAACTGTCTTTAAATGATTTGAGGAGTATCTTCAGGTCCAGACTGTCAGCACCAGCAGGGCCCTGAAAGTATGTTCTTACAAATATATTTTCATTTTCTTTAAATTCAAGCAAATTAATTGAATCGGTAGGTGAGGGGATCATAATATCCCGGGCCAGTGTTTTATGGAACATGCCCATTTCCCGGATTAATTTGTAGGGTTCCTTGCCTTTTTCAGGGGGCAATTTGGAAGAACCCTGACCGACAAGATAGTAATTTTCACTGACATGAATTCGGTGGGGACTTACGGCATTTATTTGGGCAGAACAAATGAAACCCAGCACGCGGGAAGGCACAACGATGAATATAGGAAGGGATAACAAAAAAAGCATGAAATAGCCCTTCACATAAATTGGATACTGCTTTCTGAGCAGGACACCGGATGCTAGAATGCCTGAACAAAAAAAGGTGAGAAATAAATAATTCGAATTACCGGGTTCTTCAACCGTATGGGCTGGATTTTTCAAGAAAAACCAGACCGGCAAAACCAACAGGTGAAATATGATCAGGGTGTTGAGCAGTCGGTCGGGAATATGTTTCTCGAAAATAGAAGCCACCAAAGTAGCCACCATAGACACCAGGTAAAGTGTAATTGCTAAAATAAACAGGGAGGGATCCATAAGAATTCAGAAATATCAGGATTTATCCCGGATCAGTTTTTCAATGGCGAACATTTCATCCCGCAAACGGGCTGCTTCCATAAAATCGAGTTCTTTGGCAGCTTTTTCCATATTTTTTCTTGTGGTGTTCAACAGTTTTTGCAGTTGTTCTGAACTCATGTATGCCACAACCGGATCGGCAGCAACTTGTGGTTCGGTATTTTCTACATAATAATTTTGTTCAGATTGTCTGATTTTAACCACTGAAGATTGACCCATAATATCTGATTTAGATTTGGACAATGCCATTGGTACCAGATTATGGTCTTCATTATACTTAATTTGTTTTTCCCTTCTGCGAGCTGTTTCCTCAATTGTTTTGCGCATCGATTCGGTAACCTTATCGGCATACATAATTACCCTGCCATTCAGGTTACGTGCAGCACGACCTGCAGTTTGTGTAAGCGACCGGTTCGACCTCAAAAAGCCTTCCTTATCAGCATCCAAAATAGCAACCAAAGCCACCTCAGGTAAATCGAGTCCTTCTCTTAACAAGTTAATACCAATCAATACATCAAACAGTCCAAGGCGCAGGTCACGGAGAATTTCAACCCGGTCGAGGGTCTCTACCTCGGAATGAATATACCGGCATTTAATATTCAGTTTGGTAAGATATTTTGCCAACTCCTCGGCCATTCTTTTGGTGAGTGTAGTTACTAAAACACGATTGCCTTCAGTTATGGTCTTCTCAATTTCTTCCAGCAAATCATCAACCTGATTCTGGCATGGTCTTACTTCAATTTCGGGATCTAACAATCCAGTTGGACGGATCACCTGTTCCACCAACACACCTTCGCTTTCCCCAATTTCATAGTCGGCAGGAGTAGCACTAACGTAAATAGTTTGCATGTGCATTCCTGAAAACTCATCGAATGTAAGCGGCCTGTTATCCATAGCAGAAGGCAACCGGAAACCATATTCCACCAGATTACTTTTACGCGATCTGTCGCCACCATACATAGCTCTGATCTGGGAAACCGTAACGTGACTTTCATCAATCACCATCAGGTAATCATCCGGGAAATAATCCAGCAAACAGAATGGTCTCGATCCGGGATTTCTACCATCAAAATAACGGGAATAATTTTCAATACCCGAGCAATATCCCAGTTCACGAATCATTTCCAGATCAAAGGTAACGCGGTCTTCAAGCCGTTTTGCTTCCAAGGGCTTTCCAATCAATTTGAAATGCTCAACCTGCTTCACCATATCCTCCTGAATTTGAAAAATAGCCTGAAGCTGACGATCAGGATTGCTCACAAATATATTGGCAGGAAAAATGGCTATATGATCATGCGATTCTATTCGTTTGCCTGTTGTCGGATCAATCGATTCAAGGTCTTCAATTTCATCTCCAAAAAAAGTAATTCTGTAGGCAATATCTGCATAAGCCAGAAACACATCAACGGTATCTCCGGTCACCCTGAAATTTCCTCTTTTAAATTCAGCTGCAGCCCTGGAGTAAAGACCCTGCACCAAATTATGTAAAACGCGGTTTCTGGCTATCTTGAGTCCTTTATTGAGCCTCACAATACCATTGTTGAAATCTGCAGGATTACCGATACCATAGATGCAGGATACTGAAGAAACAACTATGATATCTCTTCTGCCACTAAGAAGTGATGAAGTGGTACGAAGTCTCAGTTTCTCAATTTCTTCATTTATGGAAAGATCTTTTTCAATATAGGTATTGGTCGTCGGGAGATATGCTTCCGGTTGATAATAATCGTAGTATGAAACGAAAAACTCGACTGCATTTTCGGGGAAAAACTGTTTGAATTCGCCATACAGCTGAGCAGCAAGTGTTTTATTATGGCTCAAAACAAGAGTTGGTTTGCCGGTGTTGGCTATTACATTGGCAACCGTGAACGTTTTTCCCGACCCGGTAACTCCCAATAAAACCTGCGCCTGATCACCCCGCTCAATGCCGGCAGTAAGTTGGCGGATAGCTTCCGGTTGATCGCCGGTAGGTTTGAATTCAGAAACTAATTTGAAATCCATAATTGCAAAGATAAAACAAGAAAAGCCCTAAAGAGATTCGATTTTAAAATAGAATTATTCGCGATGGAATTCTTTCTCTGGCAATGTTTTCATCCATAAGGTGTCGGATTCATCGGCAACACCTTCACCGGGAATATTTCTACGGATTTTAACCTCGTATTTTTCTCCAGGTTTGACTGTCAGCGAATTAGATCTTAACCAAGGATTTAACAATTTTAATTCTTTGTAGTTAATAGCATGAATCTGCGCAAAACGAGCCAGATCCGGTATGGTGGAGTCAACTTCCACAGTGACAAAATGATAGGGTTTGTAGAAATCTCTTTTCCGCAGGTGAAAACCATATTCGATTGGTTTTTCACAAATTTCTTTCAAAGCCAGAATGCGAAACACATAGCGAGAAGTTTCCTCCACTAAAAGGAGGTCATAATAATTTTTAACCTGTTGCTTTTCCAACTGCTTGCTCACACCTTCCATACCCATATTATAAGATGCAGCAACAAGCGACCAGCTATTAAATTTCTGATAGGCAGATTTCAGATAAGCACAAGCTGCAACAGTAGCTTTCTCGAGATGATATCTTTCATCGACTTCACTATTTATTTTCAGTCCGAAATTTTTTCCTGTGCCTTCCAGAAACTGCCAGAATCCACTTGCTCCTGAAGGACTCACCACGTTGGTCAAACCACTTTCGGCAAGAGCCAGATATTTGAAATCATCAGGTATCTGATTTTGTTTCAGGATGGGTTCAATGATTCCAAACCAGCGTTCTTTTCGTTTTAAAAGTAGCAGCGTCTGTGATTGCCAATAAGTGTTTACCAATAATTCCCTGTCGAAACGTTCCCTGACATCTGAAATCTGCAAAGGAACAGGCTCACCTGCGAAAGTTGGATTTTCAGGAAGATCGAGTGCGAAAATTCCATATTTGTTATTAAACTCAGCCCATCTCACTTTTCGGTCGGTACCGGTGGCATAAATAAAAATGATTGCTGACACTAAAAGCAGGCAGCTACCAAAGCCTAAAAGAAAGTGCTTTTTCATGTTGTTCCGGCAACTTTCTTATCGGTTTGTGCTCGTTTCATAGCTGCTTTGCGTGTAGCATTAAAAAAGAATACAAGTAATGAAAGAAAGTACAAACCAAAGATGGCGGTATAAAGATGTGACCATTCTGTAATGTAGTTTTCGATTACAAAAATGCAGATGGTAGAAATAAATGATAAACCCATAAAACAAAGTGCCACCTGGCGATCGGTCAATCCCAAATAAGCCAGACTATGCGTGGTGTGATCTTTTCCTCCAACAAATGGGGATTTTCCACTCGAAACACGGTTATAAACAACCACAGTAGTATCGATGACAGGTAAAATGAAACACATGATTGCAATTATAAACTGCCTTGCCGGAGAAATTATTGCCCCAACATAATGGTCATTCCAGAAATACATGATTCCAATAGCAGCCAGGAAGGCTCCTAAAAACTGACTTCCGGTATCCCCCATGTACATCCGCGATGGATTCCAGTTGAACCAGAGGAAGGTGAGGAGAGAAGACAATACACCAACCAAAATAATCAGGTGCATATTTTCGAAATCGGAATTGGTTAGAATAATAATCATGGCACAAATCACAATTCCAATAGAAACGGTCGTTGTGATTCCATCCATGTTATCGAGCATATTGATGGAATTCATGATTCCAACCACCCAAAATAATGTAAAAATAATGTTCAGTGCTTCCCATTCAAATATTTCAATTCTGATTCCGGTTGCAATCATAATTGCACCGCATGAAAACTGCACAAAGAATTTCAGGAATGGTTTAGTGTCATAAGCATCGTCGGCGAGACCAACAATGAAACCCAACGCCATTGACAGAAGGAGACCGATAAACTTTGTATTGTAAAAAACCTGACTTGGACTGAAGAATACGGAGTAACACGCCACCGATAGCAGGAATAGAATGTAAAATGATATTCCACCTACTGCAGGTTTTGAAAGCGCTCCCCAGCGAATAATTGTGCCGTCATTATTATTTCTTATACCTAGTGTTTTGAAAAATCTCAGAAAGAGATTATTCATCAGGAAAGAAAATATTACCGAACTCACAAAGAACACACTGTATATGACTAAGTGATAATGTTCTTGTAGAAGTTGATCCATAGCAGGATATTAAAGTTCAACAAGTTATAAAGCACAAACGTACTAAATTCTGACTAAATAAAATACATTTTACAACCACCGGAATAAAGAGAATATTAACATATACAGTGTTAGCAATAAATAATACATACCTCTGATAATCAAGTGTATATAAAATCTATTCGTATCAAAACACTGAAACTAAGTCCTTAAAGGCAGGTAATTCGAGATCTTTCGATGAGATAATAGGTTTGGATAAGCCCCAATCAATATTTAAATCGGTATCATTCCAGATGATACCACTTTCAGATTCTTTGTGATAGGGATTCGTGCATTTATAAAGAAACACCGTATCATTTTCCAGGGCGAGGAAACCATGCGCAAATCCTGGGGGGATCCAGAGCATTTGATTATTTTGAGAAGACAAAATCATGGAAAGGCATTTACCAAAATCCGGTGATTGTTTGCGGATATCGACCACAACATCTAGGACAGAGCCATGAGCAACACGCACCAGTTTCCCTTGTTCGAAGGGAGGTTTTTGGAAATGCAATCCTCTGAGAACCCCTTTCGAGGATAAAGAATGATTATCCTGCACGAATGAAGCATCGATTCCTGCTTTCCTGAAACGGTCTTCATTAAATGATTCAAAGAAATAGCCTCTTTCATCGGTAAAAATAACCGGTTCAATAAGCAAAAGTCCCTTTAATGCAAGGGGAGTTACTTTCATTGAGAATTAATCTTTTTTCTTAGTTCTGATAAATATGCCTTTCACCTTATCCATAAAAGTAGGCTCCTGATGATCTTCTTCGTAATAGCCATAACCGTAGCCATAACCATAACCATAGCCATAGCCATAGCTATAATTGTAGCCATAGCCATATTTCAGTTTGGAAAGATCTACACCATTAAGAATGAGCGATAATTTTTTCACTTTACTTTCATCGATAAGTTTGTTGATATTATTCACAAACATTTTTCGGGAATAGTTAGCTCTCAAAATGTATAACGGATAATCGGCACGCTTAATAATAGGAATACCATCACTTACAATTCCTACAGGTGGCGTATCAATAATAATGATGTCATAAACAGTTTTCAGGTATTCCAAAAGCTCATCCATTTTAGCACTAATAATCAACTCGGATGGGTTAGGAGGGATGGGGCCTGCAGTAATAAAATCGAGATTTTCGAGCGAGCTTTTAATAATACACTCATTCACTGTATCTTTTCCAATGAGAAGAGTACTGATACCTCTGTTATTTTCCACATTGAAACCAAGGTGAATTTTAGGTTTCCTCATATCGAGATCCAGAATAACAACCTTCTTACCGGAAAATGCAATTACCCCTGCAAGGTTAATAGCATTAAAAGTTTTTCCTTCTCCAGAAATGGTTGAAGTAACAGCAATTACTTTGGCATTTTCATCATTCGAAATAAACTGAAGGTTTGTTCGGATTGAGCGGAATGCTTCAGCAATAATAGACTTAGGGTTTTTATCGACCAGCAATTGTGAAATAGGAATCTCCCTTTTATATTTTGGTATGATACCCAGCAAAGCAGCGTCAGTGTATGGTTCAATATCTTCCAGTGTTCCAATCTCATCATGAATAAGATATCTCACTATGATGAGCAGGAAACTGATAACAAATCCGATGATAAGTGAGGCACTGATAATCAGTGGACGATTAGGAGAAACGGGAGCAGATGCAGGATTCGCTTTTTCCAGTATCACATTCTTTGGAACGAAACCTGCCCGGGTAATCGAAAACTCAGCTTTCTTTTCCAGCAACAAAGAATAAAACTTCTCATTGATACCATACATCCGGCTCAATCTTCCAAACTCAGCCTGTTTCTGAGGTAATTCGCCAAACTTAGAATCATTGATAAAAAGTTCTTTATCAAGTTCCTTCAATTCTTCTTCAAGGCGCCCCTGTTCATTTGAAATCAGATTCATTAATAAGTTCTTCTGATTCTCAATTTTAAGATCGTAGGCTTTATATATTTCAGTCTGGTCTGTTGATTGAATTAACAATTCATCTCTTTCACCAACAACTCTTGAAAGTACATCCAATTCCCGTGAAAGTTTACCATCTTTATTGATTCCGGTCATTTGCACCAGATAATTATTCACGCCATTATTCTGTTTTATCTCACCTTTCATTTTTGCAATCAGCTGCAATTGAAATCTGATAACAGATGCTTTTTCCTGGAGGTTATTTATTTTACCTGTGATATCCTGCAGGAAAATGGTTGGATCAATCAGTTTGTTTTCACGCTTAAAATCTTCCAGTCTATCTTCTGATTCACTCAGGTTAATGTTTACCTGTGAAAGGGTGGTATCGATGAAATTCAGAATATTGTTGGCAGCTTCACTACTTTTTTCAACATCATAAGAATTAAATTCTTCTGCAATATTATTTACTATATCAGAAGCTTTGGCGGAATTTTTCTCTTTCAGCTTGATAGTAACTGTTTTTGCTTCAGGATTTAAAGGAGTAACAACCAAATCCTTGACAATTCGGGTAACTACATTATTCAGGTTATTCACCATGAAATAATAGGCATTCTGATCGAACTCTTTTTGCTGAGAAGAGATATTTTCATAATCTCTGACATGAACTTTAAAATCCGCAAAAGGGAATCTGATCCATTGATCAATCTTATAATTGACATCTTCAATTTTCTCACCCTGATAAGTGTACCGAAGCGTGAATGAGTTATTATCTTTGAATTCAACAAAAAATGGTTTATTGAAAACGGTTGAATCTTTAAGTTTAACTTCTACTTCAAAAGGAGAGGCATTATAAAGTTCATAATCTAGTACTGTTCCTTTTGCAAAATAACTGACATCCAGCTGTAATTTCGCAATAGCTCTTTTGGCAATAATTTTCGATCGTATAAGTTCAATATCGCCGGCCAGCTGATTCATGTTCTCAAGAAACATGTTATCCTTCTGGTCTAGTACCAGGCCGGCATTATTTTCATCCGATAACTTGACAATGGTAGTGGCCTCATAAATGGGAGCTGTGTATCTGAGATATAAAAAAGCAAACATGAATGACAAAAACAGGAAGAATCCAAACCATAAGGCATTCTTCTTGGCAATTG
>CAUJFJ010000064.1 GCA_963169675.1 Bacteroidota bacterium | reverse complement strand
CGTTTACTCTTCTGGAAGTTATTCCAACTAAATCAGTGTTTGACATTTCACGAACCCAATTATAACAATCGACATCGTTACTTTGGAATTTTTGCCAAATAATTGTACCGTTTTCGTTAATTTTTATGATCCAGCCGCGATTGGGGCCGCTAGGTAAAATATAGCTTCCACTTGCCAAAATATAATTTCCATCGGAAGTTTTCGTAATTCCAATTGTCATATCATTGTTCGTATTGCCATAAGTTTGATGCCATACATAGTTACCTGAACTGTCCCATTTAACTAAAATAGCATCTCGATTAGAATTATTTCCAAATCCATAACTTCGGGTCCAGCCGGCAGTTAAATATCCTCCATCGGGTGTTTGGACTGAGGAGTAACCACAATCAGAATTAACTCCAGACAAACTGTTCATCCATTCGAAATTTCCAACACTGTCCGATTTCATTATAGCAATATCACCATTTGTGAATGCAGAATCAACTAATTGCCCAGTTATTAAAAATCCATGGTCACTTGTTTCTAGCATATAATCGCCGATAAAGTTGTTATTGTTTGGTGCAATATAACTTTTAGTCCATAATGTATCTCCGATAGAATTCAACTTTCCTATAAACCCGAAAGATCTATTGTCATTAAAATCATACTTGTATGCCCCAATTGCAAAATTGGAATCTGCTGTCTTAATCAAACTATATACAGCGTATGTTTCCGGAGCACCTCCATACTTTTTTGATGATAGAATATTTCCGTTTGAATCTAAATTCTGAAAAATAAAACTTCTATACGGCGAGTCCATAGAATGCATTACTTGTTTGTAGCCTGATCCATCAACTAAAATAGTAAAAATACCATCCACATCATCATGATACGTATTATTAAAAGTTATTTGAGCACTAGCGTGTGGTCCATTTACAAGTAGCCAAATAAATACAATCATTAATAGCTTCCGTTTCATGAAAGTAGTTTTCAAATATTAAATGCCAGCTCTGTTTCGTAAATATAGTAAAAACTTTTCACCCGTCAACAAAGTTAGCATTCCAGGTTAAGCTCTGATCAGGGCATGCTTCCTCTTATCACCCTTCGACTGCGCTCAGGGCGGCGCTTGCCACTATCCTTGTCACTCCAAAAGACTAATTTCCTGCACAAAATCACCTTGTAAATCTTCGTGTAATGTTGCAATTGCCTTGTGAATTTTATCAATTTGGCCGTTGTAGATATTTGCAAGTTGCTGACTCGAATTAATTTCTTTTTTGAATTGCTTTAGTTCTTTACAAAAATGAATTCGCATTTCGAGTTCCATTTTAGTGTCGCCACAAAAGCGGATATATTTATTTATGCCACGTAAAATTTTGCGAACACTTTTTTTAATCAGATAAACATTGGAGTCGTTCATTTCGGCAAATTAAGAAGTAACACATTAATTCACATTTCTCACAAAACCAACCAGATCAATAGAGTCGAAAAGCAAATAGGTAACCAGTTCTTTATTTTCTTTTTTGAAACGAAGCAGACGGGAACATAAGGCTAGAAGTTCTTTTTGCGAAAGTAAACTTAGTTCTTTCTGTATTTCACTGATTGTTGCCGGCTTCATTTTTTAAACTATTTCAGCAACCACAAAAGTGCTGCCACCTATGAATACCAGATCATTTTTACCGGCTTTTTTTACCGCTGCATCCAGCGCTTTTTTTACGGTAGGATAGATATTTCCTTTGAGTTTAAAGTTTGCTGCCTGCTCCCGCAATACCATTGCATCTAATCCGCGTGGAATATCGGGTTTACAAAAATAATAGGATGCATTTACCGGCAGCAAAGCAAGTGCTTTTGAAATATCTTTATCCTGCACCATTCCCATTACAAAATGAAGGTGCTTGTGAGGTGTTGCTTTTATTTGCTGCACAACCAATTTTAACCCATCCACATTGTGTCCCGTATCGGCTATGATCAGCGGATTTTTACCTAGTACCTGCCAACGACCTGCAAAACCGGTGAGTTTTTTGATATTCAGCAATGCTTTACGGATATTTTTCCTGTTAAGCTCAAATCCTTTTTCTTCCAGGATTTCACAGGTCTGCAAAGCAGTAGCAATATTTACCGTTTGATACCACCCACCTAAGTCAACAACTAAATTTTTAAGATAGGGCAGTTTTTTTCGCAAGACATCAACTTCAATTTTGCCGGGAGCATCTTCATCTTGATTACTGAACTCAATTTTGTAGGTTTTATCAGCAAAGAAAATGGGAGCGTGCATCTTTTTCGCTCGTGTTTTAAAAACAGATGCAGTTTCTTTTTGAGTTTGTCCGATAACTACCGGAACTTCCTTTTTAATGATGCCTGCTTTTTCAACTCCGATTTTTTTCAGGGTATCACCAAGCAAACTCATATGATCCCACTGGACATTTGTAATCACTGATACAAGAGGAGTAACCACATTTGTAGAATCGAGACGCCCACCTAAACCGGTTTCAATTATAGCGATATCTACATCTTTTTTACTGAAGTAATCGAATGCAAGACCTACTGTCCATTCAAAAAAGGAAGGTTCAATGGCTTCAAATTCTTTTCGGTATTTTTTTACAAAGGCAATCACATCATTCTGACCAATCATCTTTCCATCAATCCTGATTCGTTCCCGAAAATCGCGTAGGTGAGGGGAGGTATAGAGTCCGGTTTTGTAACCACTTTGCTGCAAAATTGCAGCAAGCATATTTGAGGTGGAACCTTTGCCATTGGTGCCGGCAATATGAATACATCTGAAATCCTTTTCAGGATGATCCAGCATTTCCATAATTGCATGTGTGTTATTGAGATCGGCTTTATATGCTGCTGCCCCTATACGGTGAAACATGGGCAATTGGGCAAACAAATAGTCGAGGGTCTCTTTGTAGGTCATTCAAATTTAAACACAAAAGTAATAGTACCTCTTTGCTCTTCAACTCCGGAAGGGCTCTTGCTGAACTTAGCATTCTTTGCGGCCTGTTTAGCTTTAGCAACTAATACCGGCGCAGAAGTAGTTGAGCCGCGTGCAGGACCATTTACAGTAGTAACATTACCATCTTTATCAACTACAATTTCAATAATTACTTTACCTGTTTCCTGCGACTGATCAGAAATACTGGGTTTGCGGGTCATATTTCTTCCAGCCAGATCGTATGAAATGCCGGAATCACCTTTACCGTTTCCGGTATAATTTTTTGAATCGGGAGAACCATCGGGAGAACCCTGGTCGCCGGGATTACCGGTTTGTCCTTCACTGCCACTGCTTCCCTGGCCATTATTATTTTTCTTTCCGGGATATAATGCTTTTGGATCAGGAGTTGGCTCAACCGGTTTTTTAGGTTGCTCAACCGGTTTTGGATTCGTCTTGGGTTTTTCTACCGGTTTAGGTTTTGGCTTTTCGGTATTTATTTTTGGCGCATCTTCGACATCCTGAGTCATTTGCGGCTGTGGCTTTACAGGATCTGCTTCACTTACTTCAGGTTCTTTTAACTGATCGGCATTCGATTCTTGTGGCGAATTTGCATTAGTGACTTGAGTGGGTTGTATGTCACCGGTTCCCTGATCAGAATTACCAAAATTTATGAGCATTCCTTCCTCTTCGGGTGGAGGAATGGGTGCCATCAATTTTATGAGAATAAGAATAGCAAGCAAAGCACCATGAAAGGCAAGTGTACCTGCCCAACCGGCTCCTTTCGATTGCTTCTCTTGTGCTTGTGATTCCATTATTTCTCAGGATTGGTAGCCAGCACCATTTTCACTTTTAGCCGGTTAACGATATCCATAACTTTTACAACATTTTCAACCGGAACCGAATTGGCAGTATGCAAAACAACAACAGGATCCGTTTTTCCTGCAACAAAATTACTCAGGTTACCTTCCAGTTGATCAAAAACAACAGGTTGACCGTCCATGAAATATTCCAGATTTTCATTTATCGCAACCGACACAGTTAAATTCTCGGTTGGCTTGGCAGTATTACTATTTGGAAGAACCAGTTTCAATGTATTAACGTTCGGCACGATCAAAGTAGTAATGAGCATGAAAAAAATCAACAACAAAAATACCAGATCTGTCATGGATGACATTTCAAATGACGCGCTTACTTTATTTCTTGATCGGATGGCCATTACTGCTTGGTGATTCTAAATTAGTGTTTTTGTTTTGGGTATTTCAGTTGTGATTTTTCCGGTGAGCCGGGATGTGAAATTCGTTCATTGATTTATTTTGCAGGCTCTTGCAGCAGATCCATAAATTCAATAGAAGAAGTTTCCATTTTGAAAACCACTTTTTCAACCATTGCCGTCAATAAATTATAGGCAACCAAAGCAAAAATCCCGACTATCAATCCTGCTACGGTGGTTACCATTGCTTCGTACATACCACCTGAAAGCAGACTGATATCGATTGTTTTTCCGGCTTTCGACATATTATAAAACGCCTTAATCATCCCGGTAACGGTACCCAGGAAGCCCAGCATAGGGGCAGCACCGGCAACAGTTGCAAGTAATGAAAGACCTTTTTCCATTTTAACTACTTCAATATTTCCGATATTTTCGATTGCTTTTTCAATATCGCTCAATGGCTTGCCAATTCTGGAGATTCCTTTTTCAATCATTCGGGCAATTGGGCTGTCGGTATTCCGGCAAAGGGAGCGTGCAGCATCTATATTTCCATTGCTGATAAAGTCGCGGATGTTATTCATAAAATTCGGATCATCTTTAGCAGACTTGCGAATCGAAAAATAGCGTTCGAAGATGATATAAACTGCTATCACTGAGCAAAGTGCAATTGGGACCATAATTGGCCCACCTTTTAATGCCAGATCAAACAGGGATAAGGATTCTTCTGTTGCAGGTGCTACTGCTGCCAATGAATCGGTTGCAGCAGTGGTAATTTGAAGTAATATGCTCATCAGCGGTATAATAAGTTTTAACGTGTAAAATTAGACCGATAAGCAGCTTGAAGAGTTAAGAGTGAATGATGTTTGTTAACACTACGGTGTTAATATGTAGCTAAAACGGAACCTGCTAACTTTTAGTATGCAAAGTGATAAAGTGGCCTGTTACTCAGTTTGTTCAACGGGTGCTGCATGATTTTTGTCGATATGTGATTTTTTATGCGGAGCATGGGGATTCCATCCCATCACATAAAGCATCACAAAAAATCCCAGGACATAGGCGACTGCGACATGCCATCCGTTTTTAACCCAGCTGACTACTGATTTTGCCTGAGGGAAAATGTTAGAAATGGCTACCCCGGCAGATGATCCAAACCAAATCATTGAACCTCCGAAACCAACGGCATAGGCTAAAATACCCCAATCGTATCCTCCTTGTTCCAAGGCAAGTTTGGTAAGTGGAATATTATCGAACACGGCACTTACAAAGCCTAATATGAAAGCGGTTTGCCAGGAAGCAGGAGGCAATTGTTCAACAGGCATCATAGACGCACACAACACGAGTGACAATAAAAAGATACTTCCCTGAATGGCATTAGGTAGCATTTTCCATGGCACCGGACGGAAAATCGCTCCTATTAAAATCGCAATCCAGACTCCGGCAGCTGGAAAATCGAGGTAAATATTAGTCAGGATTGCACCGACAAGAATTAAAACTACGATAATCAGTTTGCCTGAATCTATATCAACATGATGTGTGTTGTTTTTAATCAGTGGTTGCAATTTATGTTGTTGAATTGCGGCTACTACACCAAAAAATAAGATGGCCGTAATTGAAGCAGCATAAGCATGAGTTACATCTGCAGCAGCAACTCCATCGATCCACATCATGGTGGTGGTGGTATCTCCAACAACGCTGCCTGCTCCTCCGGCATTACTGGCAGCAACAATAGCTGCAATATAACCTATATGAACTTTGCCATTAAAAACCACCATGGCTATAGCGCCACCAATCATGGCAGCAGCGATGTTATCCAGAAAAGAAGAAATAATGGCAATCATAATCAATAATCCAAATCCACCTTTCCAGTCATCAGGCAAAAGGTTAGGAATTTTTTCAGGAATTCCACTCTTTTCAAAATGATCGGCAAGAATGGTGAACCCTGTTAGTAAACCGAAAAGATTTAGCAGAATATTCCATTCACCTTCATGTGTTTCGCTGCCAATTATATGTTCGACAATAGAAAAATCGGTGAATAGTTCTTTGTAAACAAGAATAGAAGCAAGGCCAATTAGTGCAACCTTCAGTGTGTGGTTGTGGAAAAGTGCCACACCAAGCAGGGTAAGTGCAAATAATATAAACTCAACTGGGATGCCCAGTAATGCAGGTGCCTGAACAATAATTGATGATAGCATAGTGCAAATCATTAGTTGTTTTTTTCGATATAAATACTCGTTGAAGGATAGGCGAATTCAGATCCATTGCTCCTTACGATTTCCATTATTCTAAAATTAATCTCTTCTTTTACTTCCGCAAATTCATCGGCATCGGTAGTGCGGACAAAATACACCGTAAGAACATCCAGTGAACTCTGACCGATTATGTCAAAATTAACTGTTGATCCTTCACGGATTTTCGGATGTTGATCCAGGAACTCTTTGATTTGCGAAATTATTTTTTGAACGGAATCTTGCGGAGTGGAACATATCAGACTAACAACTGTTCGGGAGCGCCACATCGTTCGTTGTGTAATATTTTCCAGTTCAGCATCCACCATCTTTTTGTTAGGAACAGTCACCAGACTTTTATCGAGGGTTCTTATTCTGGTACTTCTCAGTCCAATTGTTTCCACATGCCCCTGAAATGCTCCGACTTTAACATGATCACCAACCACAAATGGTTTATCAAGGAATATCGTAAATGATCCTAACAAATTTTCAAGCGTTTCTTTGGCGGCAAGTGCCACCGCAAGACCTCCGATTCCTAATCCACCAATCAGGGTAACAATATTTACATTGAAAACAGATGCCAGAATGAAAAAGAAACAAAGAATAGCAATGAATATTTTCAGTCCATCTTTAAAAAACGGAATTAACTGATCATCTAATCTGGAAGAAGTTCTGGTTGCACGATCAATGAGTATTAATCCCATGAAGTCAACGATTCTGAGAAATACCCAGGTAATAGAAATAATCACCGCAATTAAATAGCTGCGATGAATAACCATTCGCAAACCGAATTTTTCTTCGGGAGCTACATTCCAATTGATCGGAAACTGGAGGTAATTAAAACCAATATATCCTGCAACTAAAATTACAAAAGTTGCAAATGGACGGTGAAGTAAATCCTGAAATTCTTTTACACCAACATTGCCGGAGTACTTTTTAAAAATCCGATAGAGCAGCAGTGCAAATACGCGTGAAAGTAATCGCTGAAAAATTATTCCAAACAGAATAATTCCAAAGCACCAAAGGTAATTCTCAACTGTATTTCCAAGAAATTGCAGATTCAGAAATTCAGCTGACATTTTTCTTAACATTAATTTAACTTTTGTAATGCAATTCCAAATGCTGTTTCAGCAATACGGGTGCCTGTCGCATTCTTTTCGTATACCTTTTGCATTGCAGCAAAGATAGTGTTTGATACATCATCAAAAATATTGCGGTCAGTAACTTCAATATTTTCGGTTATTAAAAATGCAAATACTCTTGCCATTCCGCAATTAGAAATAAAATCAGGTATGAGGGCAATCTTTGCATCGCAATAAGTTCCGGTAGGTCCAAAAAATATTTCAGGATCTGCGAAAGGCACATTGGCTCCGCATGAAACTACTTCAAGACCATTATCAATCATGGTATCAATCTGATCTCTGTTCACCAGTCGGGAGGCAGCAGCCGGAATAAATATTTCAGCTCCGCTGCTCCAGATTTTTTCCTGTATTTCTGATGTCGGTATCATATTATCAGCTTTTAACTGATTTCCATCTCGGTTCAGAAATAATGCTGTAACTTCTTCAAATGAGAATCCTTCGGTCGAAATTAATCCACCGTTCCGATCAATGATTCCGGTAATTTTAGCTCCTGCCTGTGCGAGATAAAATCCTGCAGCAGCGCCAACATTTCCCCATCCCTGAATAATAACTCTTTTGTTTTTTATAGAAGATCCGGAAAGTTGGTAATGATGAATTACTGAATGAGCGACACCGTAACCCGTTATCATATCGGCAACGGTATAAACGCGTGTTCCGGCAGGGGCAAGGGCAGTATCGGTAACCGACAAAATTACCCCTTTTCGTAAGCGTGCTATTTTATTTTTCCTGACTTCAATATCACCACCTAAATGGCCATTTACAACACCTTCCTGAGGATGAAGGAGTCCGTATTTTTCTGTGATTTCAATTACATCATGAATTTCATCAACATTCAAATCGCCGCCTGTTCCGTAATATTGCTTTAGAATCGGAGTAACTGCTTTAAACCAACGCTCTAAAACTCCTCGTTTGCGGGGATCCGATGGATCAAAATTTATTCCTGATTTAGCACCGCCAATTTGTGGTCCTGAAACTGTGAATTTCACTTCCATAGTTTTAGCAAGTGATGTAACTTCATGTTTATCAAGCCCTTTTCTCATTCTGGTACCACCTCCGGCGGCGCCGCCCCGAAGAGAGTTTATAACAATCCAGCCTTCAGCTTCCGTTTCAGCATCTTTCCACTCGAAAACAATTTCGGGACGCTTTTCTTCAAATTTCTTTAGTTCTTGAAACATAGTTTAGTATTCAACGCGCAAAGTTAGTAAGTTATTTGTGCTTAGTTAAGATGGTTCTGAAGGATTACACAACAATTACATCACGACCCGGAAAGGTAAATGCAGCCTCCCGAATTGTCACTTGTTGCACCTGTTACCGATTTTAATGCATTGGGCATGCGGTTGATACGAAGTGCACCTAAAAATCCGAAAATAATTGCCTCCTTAAAATTTACAATTGTTGATTCAGGAACTACAACATGAATGCCATGTCGCGAGACCTGTTCTTCTATTGCTTCAATCAGCAAATTGTTATATGCACCTCCACCTGTAGTGAAAATTGTCGTACCCGGACAAAGGAAAAGAACATTGGAGATTTGAATGGCAATATGTTGGACAACGGTTCGGAGAATATCTTTAACAGCATGTCCGGAAGTAATTATGAGAGGTAAGAATTCTTTTTCAAACCATTCTCTTCCTAACGATTTCGGAGGTTTAATTTCATAGAATGAAAGGGCATTCAGCTGATCCAGTAAACCGGGTAATATCTGACCTTCAGCAGCCAGATTTCCGCCTTCATCATAGTGAAAGCCTAAAGATTCTGATAAATGATTTAAAGCAATATTTACCGGACAAATATCGAATGCAATTCGCTGGTCATCTTTTTCAAAGGAAATATTTGCAAAACCTCCGAGATTCAGACAAAACCGGTGACCACCAAACAAGTGATGATCCCCAATAGGAACCAGTGGTGCTCCCTGTCCGTGAAGGGCCACATCGGTAGATCGAAAATCACAAATAGTATCTATACCCGAAGCCACTGCAATAGCTGCTCCACTTCCAACCTGAAAGGTGTAATTTAACGATGGCTGATGAAATACGGTGTGACCGTGTGAACTGATATAGTCAGGTTTCACATGATTTTCAATACAACATTGTTTTACACATTGCCCGATATAGGTTCCAAAATCGGCATGAAGGCGCATTAAATCATTGCCATTCATAGTGAAAGCCGACGACAATCGGTTTCTCCATTCATCGGAATAGGGTAATGTGATTGCTGCAAGGACCTCAAATGACCAGCGCCTTTCATCTTTTTCATAGGTAGAAATGGCAATATCTAGTCCATCGAGTGAGGTTCCCGACATAACACCGGCAATGGTCGTTTTTAAAGTCATCGAAAGCTAAATGATTGGCAAAGGCACAAGGTTAAAAAACTTTTGCCACCATTCGCAAAAGAGCCCGAAAAAAAATTAATTTTGAGGCTTCTAACAATTATAGCATATTATGAAGTTTGAATTGACCGAAGAACAGTTAATGATCCAGAAGGCGGCAAGGGATTTTGCTCAAAATGAATTACTTCCGGGTGTTATTGAGCGCGATGAACATCAAAAATTTCCTGCAGAACAGATTAAAAAACTAGGTGAACTGGGCTTTTTAGGGATGATGGTGGATCCAAAATATGGTGGTTCCGGACTTGATACAGTATCTTATGTTTTGGCAATGGAAGAAATTTCCAAGGTTGATGCATCCGCTTCAGTAGTCATGTCGGTTAATAACTCATTGGTTTGCTGGGGATTAGAGCAATTTGGAAATGAAGAACAAAAACTAAAGTACCTGGTGCCATTGGCAAAGGGAGAAATTATAGGTGCATTTTGCCTTTCTGAGCCTGAAGCAGGTTCAGATGCAACTTCTCAACGCACAACGGCAATTGATAAAGGCGACCATTATTTGCTGAATGGAACCAAGAACTGGATTACCAACGGAAGTACTGCTTCTGTCTATTTGGTTATGGCACAAACAGATGTTGCTAAAGGACACAAAGGCATCAACTGTTTGATTGTTGAAAAAGGAATGCCTGGTTTTGAAGTTGGTTTAAAGGAAAATAAATTGGGAATCCGCGGATCGGATACGCATTCGCTGATGTTCACCGATGTAAAAGTGCCAAAGGCCAACCGTATTGGTGAAGATGGTTTCGGATTTAAATTCGCGATGAAGACACTGACAGGTGGACGAATCGGAATTGCTTCACAAGCGCTTGGAATCGCTTCCGGAGCTTTTGAACTGGCATTGAAATATTCTAAAGAACGTAAAGCATTTGGTCAGGAAATTTGCAAACATCAGGCAATACAATTTAAACTGGCTGATATGGCAACTGAGATTGAAGCTGCGCGCTTATTGTGTTTGAAAGCAGCCTGGATGAAAGATGAGCATCTCGATTATGGTCAGGCAAGTTCAATGGCTAAATTATTTGCATCCAAAGTAGCGATGGATACTACTATTGAAGCGGTACAAATTCACGGTGGTTATGGTTTCGTAAAAGAATTCCATGTGGAGCGACTCATGCGCGATGCGAAAATCACGCAGATTTATGAGGGAACATCAGAAGTCCAGAAAATTGTAATTTCACGAGGATTGCTTCAATAATTTTTCATCGGTTAAATAAACCAGTCATGAATTTTTTAAAACCCGTTTTCATTTTCATTGTGTTTACACTTTTCTCGTGTGCATCACAGAAGAAGTATGTGTATCTGCAAGATGAGAATGGTTCATCCAAAGAATATAAAAGTCCGGATTTTGTTTTGAAAATTCATCCGAATGATTTGCTTTCCATTCAGGTTTTTACAATTAATACTGAAGCATTCCCTGGAATTGCTTCTACAGTAGATAAACAAATTATCGACAATCGTTCGCCGTATGAAAAAGGTTTTGTTGTGGATGGTTCCGGATTTGTTGAGCTTCCCTTAATTGGTAAAGTGAATGTTGCAGGATTGTCGATGACGGAAGCCAGAGATACGTTGGTCGCCCGCTTTGAGAAATTTATGGACGAACCGGTGGTTGTATTGAAGAAGCTCAGTTTTAAAGTTACCTTGCTTGGTGAATTCAATAAACCCGGATTGTATTATATTCCTAATGAAAAGTTATCATTGCTGGAAGCCATTGGACTTGCAGGTGATCTTACTTTTTATGGCGACAGGAAAGAAATTAAAATTGTGAGAAAGACGAGTGATGGCGTTCGCGAGATTTTAGTTGATCTCACAACCAAGCAGGCACTCGACAGTGAAGTGGCTTTTGTTTATCCTGATGATGTTATTTATGTGAAGCCAATTAACCGCAGAGGGGCAACAACAATAAGTCCTACAGTTGCTGTAGTGACTTCTGTGCTTGCAACATTAACACTCATTGTATCCGTGATTCTGAGAGAGAACTAAAAAAATGATCAAATATAAATCTGAGGTAAAAACCGGCGATGATGATATCGATCTTTCAGGTTTCTTTAAAGAAATCAGTGAGAAGCGTTGGTGGTTTATTGGTGCGATGGTTGCAAGCTTAATTGCTGCATTCATCTATATCAGACTTACTTTACCAGTTTACGAAGCTTCCTCAACAGTCCTTATTCAGGAAACGAATAAGCCAACTGTAAATATGGAGGATTTTTTGGCAGGAGATCTTTTTGGTGATCAGGCAAATATTGCTACAGAAAAAGGAGTGCTGGGTTCCCGAAGTGTCATGCGGGATGCAATCAAAGAATTGAATCTGGAAGTCAGTTATTTTAATGCTTCTGTATTTCCTGTTCAGCCTTTATATAAGAAACAACCTTTTGTAGTTGTTAAAGATACAAATGCTGTTTTTACTTCCTGGCTGGAAGATGTCCCGTTTAAAATTGCTTTCACAGGTGAAAATGATTTTACCTTATCGGTAGAAGCAGAGGACTTGCAAGGCAATGATTTTACATACAGTAAAAATCATAAAATCGGTGAAAAGATTACTACTACTGAATTTAGTTTTCAGATTATTAAATCGGCAGGAAATCCAATAGGACCCGATTTCAATGAGTTCGAATTTGTGATGAACTCTACTGCAGGACAAATTAATGATTTTCTTGCCAATCTTCGCATTGAGTCACCTGATAAAGATGCAACTATTGTTAAGCTTACTTTCCGTGATCAGATTCCTGCACGGGCTGTAGATGTATTAAATACTTTATGTAAAGTTTATATTAACCTCGACATTCAGGATAAAACTTCCGTTGCTTCATTGACTTTACGATTCGTGGATGAGCAACTGGATGAAACCAGCAAAGTTGTAAATGATATTGAAGGGGAATTGCAGGGCTTCAAAGAAAAAAATAAAACGGTTAATCTGAGTGATGAAAGTAAGTCGTTCCTCGATAAGCTGAATTCCATCGATGTCGAGAAGATGAAATCGGATATCGAATTAAAGTCACTTGACAACTTGTTGAGTTACGTGACGTCAAACTCCGATTTAACAGCACTCGCACCATCTACTTTAGGTTTGCCTGATCCTTTATTGGTAGAACTCATCAGTAAGTTTCAGGAATTACAGGCCCGCAGGAAGAGCTTATCCTATGGTGTGAAAAGTGCAACTCCTGCAGTCAAGATTATTGATCAACAAATTGCTGATACAAGGGCTTCTTTAATAGAAAATATAAAGTCTATTCAGCAAAATGTAAGAAGCACCAATTCCATGCTGAGTAATCAGTTGCAGCAATATGAAAGCAGAATCCGGGAGGTGCCGGAAATTGAAAGAGATTTATTATCGATTCAGCGAAAGTTTGAAGTAAACCAGAATATCTATATTTATTTGCTTCAGAAAAAAGCTGAAACCAGTATTGCAAAAGCAGCAGCAATTTCTGATAATAAAGTGTTGGATGAGGCTGTGCTTTTTGAAGAACCGGTTGAACCGAATAAAAAAGCAGTTTTGTTATTTGCCATGTTTGCTGCGTTACTCATTCCATTAGCACTCTTATTTATCCTTAAAATATTACGGACAACAGTTAGTGGTAAAGATGAAATTGCAAGGTTGACAGATATCCCTGTTTTGGGTGTTGTTGGTCATGTAACTAAAACCGATAATCTGGTGGTTCAACATCGTCCGAAATCAAGGATTGCCGAAGCATTTCGTTCTATACGAACCAATCTTCAGTTTTTCGGTAGCAGAACAGGAAACAAAGTTATTCTGGTAACGAGTTCGGTAGGAGGTGAGGGTAAATCATTCGTAACGATTAATCTCGCTTCGGTATTTGCCATGCAAAACTATAAGGTTGTAATTGTTGGTCTCGATTTACGGAAGCCTAAACTTTATCAGGATTTCAATATCAGTAATGAATCCGGAGTAAGCTCTTATCTGATAGGACGCTCTCAATTGAAAGATGTAATTCAACCAACAGGAATTCCAAACCTCGACTTAATTCCATCCGGACCTATTCCGCCTAATCCTTCGGAGCTAATAAGTAAAAAGGAGATGGGGATGTTATTTGAAGAGTTATCAAAGATCTACGATTTTGTAATTGTTGATACTCCTCCATTGGGTATTGTATCAGATGCATTTTTGCTGATGAACTATAGCCACATTAATGTTTATGTGGTCCGCGAAAATTATTCCCGCAAAGAATACATTACTTCTTTGAATACATTATTTGAAGAAGGTAAATTTAAAAACCTGAGTATTCTGCTGAATGATTCCAGCTTTGGCCGTACCTATGGTTATTCATACGGAAGTGCTTACTCCAATGGTAATGGTTATTACGATGACGAGTATTCTGCTAACGGACAGGCAGCTACCAAAAAACTTTTTACCCGATCTAAAGCAGACTGATTTAAGCAGTTGCTTTTAATCCATCCATAACCAGTTCCATTTTTGAACTTCGCGATCCCTTTATTAGAATTTGGAAGTTTTGTAATGGATTTTCCTGAAGCCATTGAGCAGCTTCTTTTGAATTTTCCAGAAATATGACGTCCATACCGGATGCTGCTTTTCTGAAGTCAGGGCCAACCAGAATTACATGATCAAATCCGGCAGCTATTGCTAAATCAGCAATTCGTTTATGCTCAGACAAAGCTGATTCCCCGAGTTCAAACATATCACCCAGAAAAACTGCACGCTTGCCCTGGAAGTGCTTATTGAAATTAGTTAATGCTGCTTCCATGCTCGAAGGGTTTGCATTGTAAGCATCCAGAATAATATGGTTCGATCCCACCTTTATTTCCTGAGATCTTTGGTTATCCGGAACGTATGCTTCAACTGCATCGCAGATATCCTGTGCAGGTACTTTAAAGTGAGTGCCAACTGCAATTGCAGATAATATATTTTCAAAATTATAGGTACCGGTGATATGACTACTGATTGCATGCATTTGATCGGAATCAGAAGTTTTCCAATCCAAAGTAACATAGGATGCATTTCCTTTTAAGACTCCTGATACATCCTCATTTCCTGTGGTTCCATAGCTGACAGTCATAGTATAGCCGCCTAACATTTCTTTCAGATGTTCATTGTCGGTGTTTATGAAAACAGTTGCATTGGCATTTTTTGCAAAGGCATACATTTCACCCTTCCCTTTTTTTACCCCTTCGAAACCCCCAAATCCTTCGAGGTGCGCTTTTCCAACATTGGTAATAAGAACATGAGATGGTCGGGAAATACTGCAGAGCAGTTCAATTTCTTTTTGATGATTTGCCCCCATTTCAATCACTGCAATCTCATGCGATTTGGTTATTCCTAAAAGAGTTAGTGGCACACCTATGTGATTGTTCAGATTTCCTTTGGTGTAATGAACCTGATACTTTTTTCCAAGCACGCGGCTGATTAGTTCTTTCGTTGTTGTTTTACCATTGCTGCCTGTTATTCCTATGAATGGAATTCTCAATTGTCGTCGGTGATATAAAGCGAGTTGTTGCAGGCAGGAAAGTACATCATCCACTAAAAATGTTGATCCGTCATCCGGAGTGTCAACATATTCATCTATTACAACTGCGGCGGCACCGGCTTTTAGAGCCTGGGATGCATATTGATTACCATTAAAGTTCGCTCCTTTGAGTGCAAAAAAGATGGAGCCGGGAGAAATAGTTCGGGTATCTGTGCAAATTGCAGCGCCATTGATAAACAGGCTGTACAGCTGTTGAATAACGTCCATATGCTAAATTGATCGGTTGAAGTATACACAAAAGAACAAAAAAAAACGTCCCGGAAATTTCCGGAACGTTTAGGTTATTAACTGATTTACCAGCTTATCTTTTCTTAGCTCTTTTACCTTTTTGAGAAAATCCAACTGGACTTCCCACGCGGTGCATTGCACAACGGAAACCGATGTAGTCAGTTGCCTGACGCTGATCAAGGAATCGACGGGCACCCGGAGACATCCAGTAAGCACGGTCTTTCCAGGATCCACCTTTAATAACGCGAGCCTGATCATCAACCATTGATGTAGCACCAAAGTTGTAGGTAATATATTCCGGCTCATCACCGTCGAGGTAGTTTTTATTATCGGCTTTAGTATAATTTCTTCTGCCTTCGTTTTCGCCTTCAGAAACATCACGGTACATAATACGACCTAATGAATCTTTTTCTGCTACTTGTCCTTCTTCATCGGTAAGTTGAGTTTTGAAAACGTTACCTCTGTATGGATTGAAGTCATCTTTATCTTCAGGAGACAATGGACGATATACATCAGCTACCCATTCAGCAACGTTACCACCCATATTATACAAACCATAATCGTTCGGAACGTAAGAAATAACAGGAGCGGTAATGTCGGCATTATCATTCAAGTGACCGGCAACCCCCATGTTATCACCTCGTCCACGCTTAAAGTTAGCAAGCATTTCGCCTTTGTATTTTTCATCGGCATTACGAACTACGTGACCTGACCAAGGATATTGCTTACGATCGGTTACCCTTTCGAATACGGTGTTTCCAACTAAACCAAGTGCAGCATATTCCCACTCAGCTTCAGTTGGGAGACGGTAACGTGGTAATAAAATTCCGTCTTCCATGATTACTTTACGGGTATCACGGTTCGGATTCAAGTCGTTAAGCGGACTTTTTACTAAACCTTCATATTGATTAGAAAGATAAGCGTCGGTATTAAAGTTATCTTCGTTTATCTGAGCCGGATTGACACGTAAAATACCTTCACGAATCAAAATTTGTTCGTTTACACGATCGGTTCTCCATGCGCAGAAGTCATTAGCCTGCAGCCAGTTAACTCCTACAACAGGGTAATCGCTATAAGCAGGGTGACGCAGGTATAATTCTACGTAAGGCTCATTGAACCCAACTTTAGAACGCCATACCAATGTATCTGGTAAAGCTCTTTTATAAACTTCAGGATAATCGGTTCCAAAAACGCGATCTAACCAGTAAAGGTATTCGCGGTAGTGGAGGTTTGAAATTTCTGATTCATCCATATAGAATGAAGAAACAGTCACCCTTCTTGGGATGTTATCCCAATCAATTGTGATGTCCTGCTCCGTGCGGCCCATTGCGAAAGTACCACCTTCGATCAGGATTAAACCGGGACCGGTTTCCTGTTCTTCATAAGGTGTTTTCTCAAAACCACCATTCTTTTCATTATTGTAATCCCATCCGGTTACAGATGATTTTTCCTTCGAACAGGAAGTAAAAACCAATGCTCCGGCAATCATTGCCATCACCGGTGTTACTAATGAAATTTTCTTCATGACCGTTTTATCTAGGGTTTAGATTAATGTTCAGGAGTATACTTTATTATATTACTAACTAGAAGGATGGACAGCTTATTGTCCTGAATCTCTTCTTTTTAGGGCGACATTCGAACTGCATTCCGAAACTGATTTCATGCGAACCAGCGGTTGCATTATTAGTCAATTTCGAGACAGTCACGTCGTAAGAATAGCCAAATTTAAACAATCCTTTCTGAACTCCAATTAAAGCGATAAAAGATTCGCTTGAAATAAACGATTCTTTTCCGAAATTGCCTCTGTACCAGAGTCCTCCGATAATTGGAGACTTCAGCACATAAACACCGATGTTGAGTTGATTGAAGCTTGCTTGTTGTTGATAAAGGAGGTTGGGGGAGATATAGGTTCCTTCATCACGGCTGGCTGCATACTTATATACTTTAGTGTCACCGATTGGGAGCATAGCACCCACGTGAGCAGTAATTTTCATTGGTAATTCTGAAGATCCTTCAACAATAAAGGCTTCATCAGGCTGAGTTAAGTGATTGACTGCAACTCCACCATAAAACTTTGAACTATAGGCTAATATACCAGCCGAGAAGTCTGCAAATGATTTAGACTGATCGGGTCTGGTTTCCTGAGTGGCATAAACATATCCATATCTTGGATCAATCATATCACCAAAATAAAGCTTGTCCCAATCCAGTTTTTTCTGAACCCAGGTTCCCTGAAGTCCCAAACGGATCGAAAAATCGCGGCTAAGATTTAGCTGATAGGAGTAAATACCGCTGATATTGGTAGTATTCAGGGTCCCTTCGCCGGCTTTATCGTTCATTACCAACAGTCCCAAACCACCTCCGACAGCATCCACATGCTGATCATAAGAAGCAGCATATGTGATGAAAGTTTTGGATAGAGCAGGCCATTGATTCCTGTAATTCAATGAGATACGTGGACATCTGGCAGAACCCGCAAAGGCAGGGTTCAGGTACAGTGGAGCCGCATAAAATTGTGTAAATTCAGGATCCTGAGCCAGGAGTTTATCCGGCGCCAGACTCATAATACACAGGCAAATAATAAGTATCCGCTTTAACATAATCACCTAATTTAGTCCTGACTTATACGAATAACCATTATTTAGTTACAAATGAACCGACAATAAACGGTCAGAACCCCCGTTAAAATTGCGTCCCGAATCTTTTAGACGACAATTTTGTTATAATAGTCACAAATATAGTTGATAAAAAATTTAAATTCCAAACAAAATAAATTGAATCATTACAGGTTATTACCTAACCTACTACTCTTTTGCTAAATTTGTAACGCTAACACAACCAGCCAATGACACAATTAAAGACGCTCCCAGCACAGCTGTTTTTCGCATTAATCTTACTTTCTTCTTTTATTCCTGATTTGGCATCGGCCCAACGCCAATTACCCGGTACGATAAGATTGGAATGGAAAAAGGACCTGGAAATGCAACAAGGTGAAGCATCCACCATCAAATTATTGAATTTTGAAGGTGCCCAATACGATGGTTCGCGTAACTCAATGCCTTATTTCACAGGACTTTACACTTACCAATACCAAGGTTTTGAACCTGTTGTGACACTTAAGAACCCTGTTTATGAGGCTTTTACCTCATCAGCAGTTAATAACGATTCCCCGATTTCAGGTGATATTAATATTAAGGCATCGGTAGTAACAGAAAAAAAAGTAAAGCTTTTAGGGATATCACTGTTACCGATTCGGAAAAATCCTGCTACCAATCAATTGGAGCGTTTGGTTTCTTTTGAATTCGATGTAAAACCCGGAGCAGCATTAAAAACCATTGCCTCCGGACAAAAAGTCTTTGCAGCGAATTCAGTTCTTGCTTCCGGTTCTTGGTATAAAATTGCAGTTTCAAGTACCGGAGTTCATAAAATAACTGCCGATTTTTTACGTCAAATTGGTTTTGACCCTGCTTCTGTTAATCCAAATCAGTTTCGATTATTTGGAAACGGTGGTGGCTTGATGCCATTTCTGAATAGTGTTTTCCGTCACGATGACCTGGCAGAAAACGCTATTTATGTTTATGATGGAGGCACTCCCAATGTTTTCGATAATTCCGATTACGTTTTATTTTATGGAGAAGCCCCGGTATCGTGGTCGTATGATGCTGCTGATGGCAGATTCCATCATACCGGGCATTTGTACAGTGATTACACTTACTATTTTATTACTCCACAATTAAACGGTTCTTCATCACCCAAGCGAATTCTATCGCAGCCTTCCTCATCATTAACTGCAAATTATTCATCAAATACTTTCGATGATTATAAAGTTCATGAAGTAGATAAAACAAATTTTATTAAGTCGGGGCGCCAATGGTATGGTGAGGTTTTTGATACAGAACTGACACAGAATTTTACTTTCTCATTTCCAAATGTCGATCTAACGACTCCCGCCTATGTGAAATCAAATCTGATTGCGCGTTCTTTCAGTCCGAGTAATTTCAGAATGACCTATGGGAATCAATTAATTTTCCAGCAAAATGTTCCTGCTGTTGGTACTTCTTATACCGATGATTATGCAAAAGAAAATATTAGTAATACTACATTTACACCTGTTGGGAACGATATAACTTTAACACTTACTTACTATCCTACAACATCCACTTCCGTGGGATATTTAAATTATATTGAAGTAAATGCCCGCAGAAACCTAACTATGGCGGGGACTCAGATGGGTTTCCGTGACAAACTTTCTGTGGGACCCGGAAATGTTACTCAGTTTAACTTCAGTGCCTCTTCAAATGTGCAGGTTTGGGATGTTACCGATCCGGTGAATGTTTACAAACAAGAGTATGGAAGCGGAACATCCTTTACATTGCCAACCGACGAGTTGCGTGAGTTTATTGCTTTCGATGGTGCCGGTTTCTTTTTCCCTGCTCCTGCAGGATCAATAGCCAATCAGAATTTACATGCTTCTGCACAAATGGATATGGTGATTTTATCACATCCAAATTTTATTTCTGAAGCAAACCGACTTGCAGACTTCCACCGTAATACGAATAGTCTGGATGTAATTGTTGTGACTCCTGATCAGGTTTACAATGAGTTTTCATCGGGTGCAAAAGATATTGTTGGTGTGCGTGACTTTTTGAAAATGTTTTATGATCGTGCCACCACTCCTGCAGAACTTCCTAAATATTTATTACTCTTTGGTGACGGTTCTTATGATAACAAAGGAGTTTCATCTTCTAACACAAACTTTATACTTACATACCAATCACTGAATTCAATTTCACTGGTAGGCTCTTATGTTTCGGATGATTTTTATGGATTCCTCGATGATAATGAAGGTGATTGGGATGATGGCGGTGCTGCAGATTTACTGGATATTGGTATAGGAAGATTTCCTGTGAAAACACTTAGTGAAGCAACTGCCGTGGTAAATAAAACTATTGATTATGCAACTCCCGGTACTTTTTCAGATGCTACACTTTGTGCCGACGGAAACACTTCCAGTTTAGGCGACTGGAGAAATACTATTTGTTTTGTTGCCGATGATGAAGATGGCGCATTGCATCTTGATCAGTCGAATAACCTTGCTAGTTTTTTAACCTCCACACAACCGGTTTATAACCTCGATAAAATTTACATTGACGCGTATAGCCAGGTTTCAACTCCGGGTGGTCAACGTTATCCAACGGTTAATGAAGCGATCACCAGAAGAGTAGAAAAGGGTGCACTGATTGTGAACTACACAGGACATGGTGGAGAAACCGGATGGACCGGAGAAAGAATTTTGGATAATGCCATGATTCAATCATGGAATAATGTTCGTAAACTTCCACTCTTTATAACGGCAACTTGCGAATTCAGTCGTTATGATGATCCCGGAAGAACTTCTGCAGGTGAACTGGTACTTATAAATAGTGAAGCAGGTGGTGTAGCACTCATGACAACCACGCGATTGGTTTATGCCAATCAGAATGCGGTTCTTAACAATGCTATGGTGCGTTCACTTTTTGATCCTGCACTCGTCAATCGTCCACGTTTAGGTGATGCTTATGTGCTTACTAAAAATGATGGCAATGTTTTAAGTGGTGGTATTAATCCCAGGAATTTCTCCTTGTTAGGTGACCCTGCTATTATGCTTGCATATCCCGAACATCAGGTGGTAACAACTCAAATTAATGGAGCCCCTATTGTTGCAGATGCAGACACTTTGACTGCCTTCAGTAAAGTCACTATTTCAGGTGAGGTTCAATCGGGCGGTCAAAAATTAACTTCTTTCTCAGGAATTATTTATCCTACAGTTTACGATAAGAAAGAGAATGTTTCTACTTTATCTAATGATCCATCCAGTCCGCTGCGCACATTTACATTGCAGAAAAATATTTTATACAAAGGTAAAGCCAGTGTTACCAACGGGGATTTTTCATTCACATTTATTGTTCCTAAAGATATTGCTTATCAAATCGGTCGAGGCCGGATAAGTTACTATGCTCACAATGGTGATGCAGATGCAAATGGCTTTTATGATAGTCTCATGATTGGAGGAACTTCTACTACTGCTATTACAGATGTGGAAGGTCCTTCGGTGAAACTTTATCTGAATGATGAGAAATTTGTTTTTGGAGGCACTACTGATGAAAATCCTAAAATTTATGCGCTCATAGCAGATTCAAATGGTGTTAATACTGTTGGAAATGGAATCGGACATGATATTACCGCACAAATTGATGGTAAAGCTGAGGAAATTTATGTGCTGAACGATTATTATGAATCGGATCTTGATAGCTATCAGTCAGGAAAAATACTGTATCCGTTATCAGGTTTACCTGAAGGAAGACACACACTGAAATTTAAAGTCTGGGATATTTACAACAATTCTTCGGAAGCATACACTGAATTTGTAGTCGCCGAATCAGCAACTCTGGCCCTAAATCATGTGTTAAATTATCCTAATCCTTTCACTACTAAAACGTCATTCTTTTTCGAACATAATCGTCCATGTAATTCGTTAGATGTTCAGGTTCAGGTATTTACGGTTTCCGGAAAGTTGATAAAGACCATTGACCGGACAATTGCCTGCGAAGGATACCGGGTTGACGACCTCGATTGGGATGGCCGCGATGATTTTGGCGATCCGATTGGACGCGGAGTTTACGTTTATCGATTGAAAATCAGGGACTCTGATGGTATGACGGCCGAAAAATATGAAAAACTGGTCGTATTAAAATAGAACCTTGTGAATGCCTATTTCGTTATATTTGCAATTCTTTTAAAATTTCCATGATGAAACACAAAATTAGCCCGTTTATGGCAGCTCTTTTATCGCTTGCTATGTTGCCGGGGATGACAAAGGCTCAAGTTGATCAGACGAACCTGCTTGGGCAGATTAACACTATTACTACAGCAGTTCCCTTCCTCATCATTTCTCCCGATGCACGTGCCGGTGGAATGGGCGATGTAGGTGTATCATCTTCACCTGATGCAAATGCTATTCACTGGAATCCATCGAAACTTGCTTTCGTAGATAAGAAAATGGGATTCTCAATTTCATACACTCCCTGGTTACGTAAACTGGTTCCGGATATCAATCTGGCTTATGTTTCTTTCTACAATAAGTTGAAAGGTGATCAAACTCTGGGTGCTTCTCTACGTTATTTCTCTTTGGGAAATATCACCTTCACCGATAATACCGGTGCAGAACTGGGACAATTTAATCCTGCAGAATTTGCAGTTGATATTGCTTATGCACGTAAACTGAGTGAAAATTTCAGTGGAGGTATTGCCCTTCGTTACATCAATTCAAATCTTACCGGTGGATTTCAGGTAGAAAACAATGCGACCAAAGCTGGTAATTCTGTGGCAGCCGACATCAGTGCTTACTATCAGACAGAAATGGAAGTTAGTAAGAAGGATGCGATTTTCGCTGTTGGTGTGAACATTTCAAATATCGGAACTAAAATATCTTACACTGAAACAGGTGTGAAAGATTTTATTCCAATTAATTTACGTCTGGGACCTTCACTTACTTTGAAGTTGAACGAATACAATGATCTTGCATTCATGATCGACTTCAACAAATTACTGGTACCAACTCCTCCGATTTATAATCCTGATAGTGTTATCAATGGTGAGCAGCAAATCTTGTTCGGTAAGAATCCGGATGTGAGTGTTGCTTCCGGAATTTTTAATTCTTTCAGTGATGCACCTGATGGTGGTAAAGAAGAATTGCGCGAAATCAATATCGGAGTTGGTTTGGAATATTGGTATGATAAACAATTTGCTTTCCGTGCCGGATATTTTTACGAGCACGAGACAAAAGGAAATCGTAAATATTTTACTTTAGGTGCAGGTTTGAAATACAATGTATTCGGACTTGACTTTGCATATCTTATCCCAACCGATCAGCGTAATCCGTTAGAGAACACGCTTCGTTTTTCATTGGTATTTGATTTCGACAACCTGAAGAAAGCCGACGACTCTGAATAATGAAGATACGCGTAGGCTTTGGATTTGATGTCCACCAGCTACGTGAAGGCCGGCCATGCATTTTGGGTGGTGTTGAAATTGCACACTCAAAAGGACCCCTCGGACATTCCGATGCTGATGTATTGATTCATGCTATTTGTGATGCACTGTTAGGTGCAGCAGGATTGCGTGATATTGGTTTTCATTTCCCTGATACTTCAGCTGAATTTAAAGGCGCCGACAGCAAAAAACTTCTTGCCAGAGTGATGGAACTGATCCGAGAAAAAGGATTTGAGCCTGGAAATATCGACTGTACACTTGTGGCTGAGCAGCCTAAAATAAATCCGCATATCAATGCCATGAAAGAAACACTTGGCAGGGTAATGTCGCTTGATACAGATGATATTGCCATCAAAGCTACTACCAATGAAAAAATGGGGTTTATTGGCAGAGAAGAAGGAGTAACGGCATATGCAGTTGCATTGCTGGTTAAAAAATAAATTTTTCTAAATCAAGATTCCATGAAACACATTTCGTCTGAAATCAAGTACGACTTATATGAATCGATGGATGAACTTTCTTCTGAAGATAAGTCGTTGATGCTGGCAGCTATTGAAGCAACCGGAACAGCTTATGCGCCATATTCCAATTTTCATGTTGGTGCTGCGGTGCTGATGGAAAACGGACAGGTTGTTCGCGGAAGTAATCAGGAGAATGCGGCATATCCTTCCGGATTATGTGCTGAAAGAGTTGCTGTTTTTGCGGCGGGATCTCAGTTCCCCGGAGTGAAAATTAAAGCCATTGCGATTACTGCCATGTTCGATGATTTGAAAGAACCACTTTCTGTGAGTCCGTGTGGTGATTGCAGACAGGTAATGGCCGAATATGAACATCGGTACAAAGCAAACATCCGATTGATCATCACAGCAGGTAAGGGTAAGATAATGGTCATTCCAAATACCAAAACCTTATTGCCTCTGATGTTTAATGCTGAAAATCTGAAGAAGTAAATTATA
>CAUJFJ010000063.1 GCA_963169675.1 Bacteroidota bacterium | reverse complement strand
CCGTAAATATCTGCATCAATCAATCCAACTTTAGCTCCTGTTTGAGCTAATGCAACAGCCAGATTAACAGCTACTGTTGATTTTCCGACACCACCTTTTCCGGAAGCAACTGCTATAATATTTTTCACTCCAGGTAAAAGTTGGTTTTCAATAGCCCTGCGACTGGTAACATCTGCAGTCATATTAACTGTTACTTCAGCTTCCGGATCTACAAAATGTATGATTGCGTTAATGCAGGCACGCTCAATTAGAGCCTTTAAGGGACATGCTGGTGTTGTTAAAACAACTGTGAACGATACTTTTTTGCCGGATACTTCCACATCACGAATCATATTTAGTGTTACCAGATCTTTTTTCAAATCCGGCTCCTCTACATTGCTGAGTGCTTCGAGTACCTGCTCTTTGGTGATATTCATTATATATTGCTTTTGTTCTAAATAATAACAAACGGAATTGCTTTCAGTTAAGAAAGTGCAAAGATAGGAAGTTGTTGATCAGAGTTCTTCTGAAGGATCCCAGAAATGTTTTTTAAAGTCAACTACTTTATCGTTTTCGACCTTAATACCCTCATTTTCTAATAGTTGTCTCATTAAATCGGGTGATCCGAAGTGATGTTTCCCGGTCAATAATCCATTTCGGTTAACCACTCTTTGGGCCGGAACCCGTGGTTTTTCACGATGCGAGCCGTTCATTGCCCATCCAACCATTCGTGATGATCCTGCCGTTCCCAGGTATTTTGCAATAGCTCCATAACTGGTTACCCGGCCGCGGGGAATCAATCTCACCACTTCATAAACCATTTGAAAAAAGGATTCTTGTTTATTGACAACTTTCTTAGCCATATTCAAAGGTACAAATCAAAACAAAAAAAGGGGACCGAAGTCCCCTCTTTTCAATTATAATGGCAACAATTATTCTACAACAATTTTTCTGATAGTGCTGCTTCCATCAGCAGAAACTTTCAGCATGTACACACCTTTGCTCCAGTTGGAAACATCAATTCTTGAAGATTGATTTCCGTTTACTGTAGCAATGTTTTTAGTGAATACATTTCTGCCAATCATGTCAGACACTTCAATCACAACATCAGATGCTGTTACATCGGTGAATTTAACATCTACGTAATCGTTAGCAGGAACAGGCATTACATCAACACCCAGGTTAAGATTGGTTTCAACAATTGCATTGATAGCACAAACATTGATTGCGATATCATCAACAAAGAAGTTAGTACCAGCACCGTTGTTTCCGTAAATTCTGGAGAAGAAAGTTAATGTGTGTGGAAGTCCGTCAGCATAAGCATCAAGATTTACCACTTGTTGGCTATAACCAAGAACACCGCAAAGTGGACTTGCTCCATCAGTGGTATAAACAGTATCTGCATCAATAGCTACTTTCAGGAAGTCATCAGGACTATCACAAATAATTTGCTCAACGAAGAATGACAGGTTAGCTGTGTTGTTGGTAGGAATAGTGAATGTTTGAGATAATGAGCCTTCTTCGAAAGCTGCAACACCACCAAACCAAGCCCAGATATTTCCGGTATTTGGACCAGTTCCAGTTCCGTTTCCGCAACCTGCAAGATCACACAATGGTGTTCCGAAGGTAGCTGAGAATTCAGTCCATGAACCTGATCCGATTCCTGCTTCAAAGCTTCCATCAACAACGATATCAGGACATCCCTGAATGGTAATAGATTGTGTTACTGTGTTGGTACCGCAAGCATTGGTTACAGTTAGAGATACTGTGTAAGTACCGGCTGCAGAATATACATTGGTTGGATTTTCAAGTGTGCTGGTATTACCATCACCAAAATCCCAAAGATAAGTTCCTGTAGTTGCAGTTGTATTGGTAAATCCAACACTCAAAGAAGTTGCAATGTATGTGAAGGCAGCAACCGGAGTAGCACCATCAACAATGATTTCGTTTGTTTCAGAATCAGAACATCCTGTTGAAACATCAGAAACGGTATACGTGACAGCGATTGGTCCTGATAAACCTGCAGGATCAAAAGTGTTTCCTGTCACGCCTGAACCTGACCAGGTTCCACCTAACAATCCAACAACTGTTGGGTCAAGATTGATTGGAGCAGCAGAACCGCAAACAGTGCCTGGTGATACCCAGTTTGCAACCGGACCATTATCAAATACTAATGACCACTCAATTAAACTACCAGTATCTAAACCAGCATTGTCAGAGATGTTAATTGACCAGCTACCGTTTGGAGAACCTCCGGTGTTGTTAATCAATTCAAGGTCTGCACCATTTGCAGCAGTCCATGAACCTGAAATAGCAGGAGCATTATTACATTCATTTTCCATTTCATTTCCGGTTCCGGTTGTAACACAAACATCCATGTTATCACCATCACAACCAGCTAAACTTGCAGGAATGCCAGGACGATCAGTAAGAATTACACTTTCTCCATTTGGAGCTGTTAAGGTTACAATAAGATCACCAACCCAGGTATGATCAATTTTGAAGCAAACAGCCGCTAACTCAACATCTCCACCCAAGGTAGTTCCGGGAGCAGATGAAACAGTCTGAGAGTTGGTCAATCCAATCGGATCATTATCAGGAATAGCAATGTTTAATGCTGTAAAAGGAATGGTATCGGTACAGGTATTTCCACCCGCTCCGGTAGGACAACTTGAAAGGACTACATCATCCACAAAGAAATTCGTTACTCCACCATTTGCAGAGAAGGTTGTTGAATTGAAAGCAATCACATGTGGGTTTCCATCAGCAAATAGTGATAAATCTATTACTTGTGATGAGTAACCAATTACACCACACAATGGAGAAGCTCCATCAGTAAGGAATACCTGAATTCCATCAACTGTGATTTCAAGAAAATCGGTTGGTCCATCACACACAGCTTGCTCAAGTGCAAATTCCAAAGTAATGGAATCACCTGCAGGGAAAGTAACAGTTTGAGTTAAAGATGATATTTCAGTACCACCTCCAAATCCACCAAACCATGACCAATATGTTCCGCCATTAGGTCCGGTACCACCACCTGCACCGCAGCCGGCTAAATCACATAAAGGAGTACCAAAGTTAGTAGAAGCTTCTGTCCATGATCCACTTCCTGGTCCTAATTCAAAATTACCATCAACAATAATATCAGGACATGTTCCACCACCACCGGTTGATGAAATAACTGAAATATCATCTACAAAGAAGTTTGTTACACCTCCATTAAGAGAGAAGGTAGATGAATTGAATGTAAGAGTATGGCTATTTCCATCTGCATATGCAGAGATATCGATAACCTGTTGAGAATATCCCAAAACTCCACAAAGTGTAGAAGATCCATCAGTAGAGAAAACGATGTTTCCATCAACTAACACATCCATGAAATCTGCAGGATCATCACAAATGATTTGTTCCAGGTAGAAGCTCAAGGTAACTGTTCCACCTGCAGGAATAACAAATGATTGTTCGATACTTGCAGTTTCAACTCCACCACCTAAACCACCAAACCAAGACCAGATATTTCCGGTACGTGGACCGGTTCCTGTTCCTGTTCCGCATCCGGCAAGGTCACACAATGGTGTTCCGAATGTTGTTGAACTTTCAGTCCATGCACCGCTACCGATACCTGCTTCAAAGCTGCCATCAGTAACCAGTTCAACTTGTGCACTCAGGCTACCGACCATAAATATTCCGGCAACCACAGCAACTATTTTCTTATATATTTTATTCATTTTTTTCGTTTTAAGGGTAAGAAATTAATCTACAATGGTGTATTTGTCGGAATGACTCAACACAAATTGTTGCCTGTCTTTTGGCAAACGGTTGAAATCGGCTCTCTTAATTGAATAAGGATTTGCCTTTACCTTTGGAGTACAGTTACGGGCACCTGTTCCTTGCTGGGTAGTGGCAACTGCACCTCTTTTCTGTCCAGCCAATTTCGGATCAAGTTTTGCACGCACTACTCCCTGGTGGCGAGCCTGTGCCGGCTTCTGATGGCTGATAACTTTAGCCTTAACAACCGGAGTGGCTACTCTGGTTGGTACATCCTTACGACCTGGCTTTTTTGCATTGTCCTGCGCAAAAGCTGCCGTACTGAGTATGGTTGCAGCAATAGCTACAAATCCCATTCTCAGGAATAATCCTGCTTTTTTCATTTGAAATGGTTTTAGTTGTTATGTATGTAATTAGATTGATTCTGCCTTTAAGCAAACTTATTTATTTAATTGCCCAATCGGTACCCTTCACTTCCGAAGTTTATAACAGGTAAAGTATTATTATTACTTACTGATTAACAGTTAGATACATTTTCAATGTTAAGTGTTATTCACATTCCTGATCGAATATGAACTTTGTGGCTAATTTTGTGAAGCGAATGAATCTGAAAATGAACAAACATATTGGAGTTTTTACCTCCGGTGGCGACAGTCCCGGAATGAATGCATGTGTTCGGGCTGTTGTGCGAACTGCCGTTTATCATGATATTCAAGTTACTGGCATAATGCGTGGATTTCAGGGCATGATTGAAAATGACTTGTTGCCATTGCATGCCCGCTCTGTCAGTAACATTATTCATCGGGGTGGTACCATTTTAAAATCAGCCAGAAGTGCCGATTTTACCAAACCGGAAGGTCGCAAAAAGGCCTATGAAAATCTTGCTGCCGCCGGCGTGGAAGCATTAGTCGCTATTGGGGGTGATGGAACTTTCCGCGGAGCTACCATTTTCTTCGAAGAATATGGAATTCCTGTTATTGGGATTCCGGGAACTATCGACAATGACCTGTTTGGAACCGATTATACTCTTGGATTCGATACAGCAGTTAACACAGCCGTGGAGGCTATTGATAAAATCAGAGATACTGCTGCTTCTCACGACCGCTTGTTTTTTGTTGAAGTAATGGGGCGCGATGCCGGTTATATTGCACTTTGGTCCGGAATTAGTGGAGGCGCTGAAGCTATTTTACTCCCAGAAGAAAAAACAGATGTAAAAGCATTGGTTGATTCTCTGATGGCAGGAAAAAAGAAAGAAAAATCTTCAAGTATTGTAATAGTTTGTGAAGGTGATGATGCCGGAGGAGCCATGAAAATTGCAGAACAGGTTAAATCACTCCATCCCGATTTTGATACCCGCGTAACCGTACTTGGTCATGTGCAAAGAGGTGGTAGCCCATCAGCGTTCGACCGCATTTTAGGAAGCCGATTAGGGGTTGCTGCGGTGGAAGCTCTTATGCGTGGTGAGCATAGTAAAATGGCAGGTGTGCTGAATAATCAATTGTCATGGACCGAATTCAAAAATGCAACCAAACAGCATTCTCCACTCGACCCCGACATGTTGCGATTCTCTAAAATATTGGCAATTTAAATAATTTATAATTTATGATTTTAGTTTCAGATAGTGGTTCAACTAAAGCCGACTGGATTGCAGGTGATGCAGGAAAAGTATCAGGTGAGTTTAATACAAAAGGATTTAATCCTTTCTTTCATGATGAAAAATTTATCCTGGAAGAGTTAACCGGAAACACAGGTTTATCTGCAATAAAAAATAATGTTGATGCTGTATATTTCTTTGGTGCAGGATGTTCGAGTCCAGAACGAAATGAAATTATTAAAAACGGATTAAAGAAATTTTTTGTCAATGCAAATGTGATTGTTGAACATGATATGTTGGGATGTGCTCTTGCGGTTTGCGATGGTAAACCAGGTGTCGCAGCAATTCTTGGAACCGGTTCTAATATTTGTTATTTTAATGGAACAAACATCAGTGAAACCCGACATGGTTTAGGATATGTAATTGGTGATGAAGGAAGCGGAAGTTATTATGGTAAAAAGTTACTCTCACACTTTCTATATAAAATCATGCCGGCCGATTTACATGCTGCTTTTTCAGAATGCTATCAACTCGATAAAGAGGCCATAATTTCGAAAGTGTATAAGGAACCAAACCCAAATGTGTTTCTTGCATCATTTGCGAAATTCCTTTCCGACCACCAACAACATCTTTACATTCAGAAGTTAGTTTATACAGGTATGAAAGAATTTTTTGAAACAAATGTATTGAGTTATCCGGAAAGCAAAATTGTTCCTATACATTTTGTTGGTTCCATCGCACATTATTTCAGCGATGTGTTGAAGCAAGTTGCCGGAGAGTGCAATGTTGAAACTGGTAAAATAATTCAGAAGCCGGTTAGTGGTTTGGCCGATTATTTTTTCAATGGAGGCAAAATGCCAGAATGAAATCTAAAGTTTTACGGTCTCAGGAATAAAAGCAGATACATCTCCGCCGTTTCTGATAATATCTCTCACAATAGATGAAGAAACTGCTGCAAACCGTAAATCAGTTAATATAAATGTTGTCTCGAGTCCGTTTGAAATAGCTCCATTCATATGTGCAATTGCTTTTTCAAATTCAAAATCGGGACTGTTTCGCAATCCACGTAATATAAAGCCTGCATTTACTTTCTTACAAAAATCTACTGTTAATCCCTGGTAAGTAACAACACTGATGCGCGATTCAGATGCAAAGGTTTGTTGAACCCATGCTTCTCGCTTTTGCAAATCGAACATGTATTTTTTCTCTGCATTACTGCCGATGCCAACTATGATGCGGTCAAAAATTTTAAGTCCCCGTTTGATAATATCAACATGACCTACTGTAATTGGATCAAACGACCCAGGGAATACTGCAATTTTTTCCATAGCAAGTGTTTGTCTGTGATTTAAGGCTCTAATTTAGTAAAAAAACTGAATGCTACATTTCCATAGGTACGATTCGACTGAAATCCCGGAAGCGTGCTCCAATCTTGTTTTGCATTGTGTTCCAGAATGAACATGCCACCTGTGGCGAGTAAATTGCCTTCAACAAGCGAATGGGTCAGCGACTCATGAATATTTAAATCGAAAGGTGGATCAGCAAAGATCAGATCAAAAGGCTCGTGTTTTTTTTTGATAAATGTTAATACATCCGTTCTGATAATTCTGAGATTATGAATTCCTAATAAACGGGTAGTTTCTTTTTGAAAGGCGGTACAACCATAATCACGATCAACAGAGGTGACAGACTTCGCACCCCGGGAAATAAGCTCCATACTAATACTTCCTGTCCCTGAAAATAGATCGAGACAATTCAGATTTTCAAATTCAATCTGATTTTCTAAAATATTAAATAGTCCGGTTTTAGCAAAATCAGTTGTTGGCCGAACCGGTAAGTTTGCAGGTGGATGTAAAACCCTCCCTTTGTATTTCCCGCTTATGATGCGCACACCAGCTGACTAAAAATATGAAAGTACTGATGATGCGGAATTTGATCGAATTCTTCAGAATAGGAATAGTTGTCAGGTCGATCGACTAATTCAATATGCCTGATGTACTTCGACGATAGCACATAAGTGGCATCTGAAGTATCAATGCTTCCTGAGAATGTTGCCTTCAATGTTTCCGGATTTAAATGGAGTTGCTCACATACAAACAGAATGTAATATACGAATTCTTCCGGAGTATGCACTTCAAAGCTGTTATAGAACAACAGATTCTTACCCTTATTCACTATGATTTCTGCCATACGTTCACCGGCATTGATATGAAGCAACGGCTCATGGTGATTTTTATATTTGGAAAGCAAATATTCAATCATTGCTGTTCCTGTATGATGAAATTCCACTGTTGGAAACCACGATGTGATTAATTCATAAATGTCCGTTGGAATGGCAAATAAATGTCTTGCTTCCAGCTGCCGCATTTCATCCGACAGAATTTCATTTTCTGATCCAACCGGAATCAGAAATTGTAATTGTTCCATCGCCGATGATGGTTCAAATAAAGCATTTGGTACAAGTGCAGCTGCACGAAAACCACTGCAACAAATTACCCTCCGGAAACGACTGTTTTGAATAATGGATGATGTGTTCCTGATAGATTTTAATGTTTCAGAAATATCTCCCAAATCACTTTCAACAAGGCTCCACGATTCCAGAGCGATAAATTCTTTCCGCAAACGATCAGCTACCAGACATGAAAATGATTCCGGGCCTATATATATAAACAGGTCATATCCTTCAGGCTTTAAGCCATCAAAAGATTCATTTAAAATTGCATGTTTTAAGATGCTTTTATTCCCAGTTACCTGCATTCGAAGGTTCAGTCATGGATCCAACTTTAAGGACCTCAGTTTTGTCGAAAGGAGCTGTATCTTCAGCTTCGAAAACTTTAACTTTCACCTTGCCTTTTTCAATTTCTCCAGCCTGCATTTTGAATTTAGCTCCCTCACCAAAAGGAACAAATGGCAAGGAATCTATAGGAAAATTCGGAGGAAATATAGAGTCACGCACTGATACCAGAATAGTATCACGAACAATTACTGCTGTAGAATCTTCCACATTACCAATTTGCTTAATCAATGGGAACTGACCGCTTTTTACAAATTCAATTAATGAGTCAAAATTTCCTGTGTAAGCACCATTGACCGATTTGTATGCCAATTGAGCCGTACGGATGTCTTTGAGACGCTGAATTACCTGACTATAACGGTATTCTTTCTCTTTATTGAATTGGATTGGTTTGTTTATACTCCTGAAAATCAAATAACTAAGTACAATAATGACTACAGTTAAGGCAATGTTAATTGGTTTCATATAAGGTTGGATATGATATCTGTCGGGCAAATCTACAATTTTTTATCAAAAAATAGATTTATCAGCAATGTCTTTACCGAATTTAACACTAATTTGACACCCTATGAACGAAACTATAGCCAGCCGGCTTTTTTCATTGCTTGTCAAAGCATTTGCTCATCAACCAACCAGGGGACAAGAGGAGGCACTGAAGCGAATTTCCAATTTTGTGGAGAAAAGTACTTCTGGTGATACTTATTTGTTAAAAGGTTATGCTGGAACGGGTAAAACGACCATTATCAGTGCTTTGGTCCGAACGCTTCCTTCTATTGGGGTGAAAGTCAGTCTTTTAGCTCCAACCGGACGGGCTGCGAAGGTAATGTCGACTTATTCTGGTAAGATAGCTTTTACCATTCACCGGAAAATTTATCGTCCCAAACGAAACGACGGGAACTGGTATTCCTATTCCCTGGCACCCAATCAGCATGCGAATACACTTTTTATTGTGGATGAGGCTTCCATGATTCCTGACAACAGCAACGGTCCTGATGCGAATGGCAATACTCAGAATTTGCTACAGGATCTTATTGATTATGTAAAGGCAGGAATTAATTGCAGGATGTTGCTGGTAGGTGATAATGCTCAGCTACCTCCGGTTGGCATGGAAAAAAGTCCGGCCCTCGATATTAAGCTACTTGCAGGGTATTATGGGTTGCGGGCAGGACATTTTGAACTGACTGAGGTTGTACGTCAGGAAAAAGAATCCGGGATATTATTTAACGCCACCAACCTTCGCGAGCAAATTCGTGAAAATGGAAAATTCCCGGCTTTTCGCGATGGTTTCCCCGATTTTGAGCGGGTGACAGGTTCTGAATTAGGAGATAAATTATCCGATGCTTACAATGAATCAGGTGCAGAAGAAGTAGTGGTTGTTTGCCGTTCAAATCGTTCGGCGAATAATTATAATCGTCAAATCAGGTTTGGAAGCTTGTGGATGGAGGACGAAATTGCTGCCGGCGATTATTTGATGGGAGTTAAAAATAATTATTTCTGGCTTGAGAAAGATTCACCGGTTGGTTTTATTGCAAACGGGGACTTACTAAGAATAACAAGAGTAATTGGCTTTGAAGAATGCTACGGATTTAGGTTCGCTAATATTGCTGCATTGCTGGTCGATTATCCTGAACATCCTGCCATAGAATTGAAGGTGATTCTTGATAGTTTGTACACCGAAGCCCCTGCGCTTACCCGTGAGCAATCGAATGATTTTTACAAAAAAATTCTGGAAGCACATCCCGAAGCCGATACCAAAACTGCAAAGCATGCATTGATAGCCAAAAGCGAATATTACCAGGCATTACAGGTTAAGTTTGCATATGCAGTTACGTGCCACAAAGCACAAGGTGGTCAGTGGAAAAAAGTCTTCGTTGATCAGGGTTTTATTACTGAAGAAAAAGTTGATCTTGCATTTTTAAGATGGCTTTATACAGCTGTTACACGTGCCACTGAAAAAGTATATCTGGTAAATTTTAAAGACGAATTTTTTGAAGGCTGATTAACGGATTCCTTTCTCAGGAAATTTACCTTTTACATTTCTGTAGTACGCCAACATAAATTCAATGTCTTTATCCATATCCCCGGTCAAATAGTAAGGTGCTTCAACTTTGACTTCCTTTCTGCCATAATCAAAGGCCACCATCACCACAGGGATGTTTGCTTTTTGAGCAATATAGTAAAATCCGGTTTTCCATTTTGGTGCATAGCTGCGGGTACCTTCCGGAGTAATACAGATTGAAAACCGATCGTGTTCATTGAATAAATCAGCAACGGCATCTACAAAATTATTGTTTTTGGAACGGTCAACCGGAAATCCTCCCAATGATCTGAATATCCAACCAAAAGGAAACCGAAACAACTCTTTTTTAGCCACATATTTCGTGTCAATTTCCAGGATACTTCTTGCTGCCAAACCCACAAAAAAATCCCAGTTGCTGGTATGTGGCGCAACGATCATTACATACTGCTTCAGTGACACGGGAATGGCTCCATTGACTTTCCAGCCAAATAGTTTAAACAACAATTTATAAAGTGGTCTCATCACTGTTTTGAAGATTTAAGCAGCCTGCAAGGTAATAAAAGTTATGAAAGTTGCTTTTTTTGGAGAAATCAGTAGTTTTTTAAATTTTGGAACAATTATTGAATAAACCGCAAAACCAATCCAAATATTATGAAATCAATTACCTCTTATCTTGGGCTTATAGTGCTATTTATAACTTTTCAGGCATGTGCCCCCGCCCGTGTTCCATTTACACAGCAACTTAGAGAAAAGTATGAATTAAAACCGGAAGAACTGAAAAGCATTCAGTTTTATACATCTAATGACCTTGTCTTAAGAAGAGGAGAGAATAAAAATAGTAAGGAAACAGAAAATGGTGAATTAAAACTGCTCAAAGATGGGTTGCTGGAAGAGATTGTTATTAAAGCCGGTACACCTTGTTTGATTGAGGAGGTTGTGGATGGTAACAGAGTGAAGGTTAGTTTTGAAGATGGCGTAAATAAATACCTGGTTTTTGGAAGTATCAATAACAGGGATGGCTATTATACACTTTTGGCTACAGAGTGGGTAGGAGGAAAAGGAAAAATGAATTATGGAGAACAAATGTACATGTCTAATTCAGGAAGCAAGGATTTGTTTTTAACGCTAAGAGTAAAAAGTTTGCAGAAATTTAAAACTGATCAAAAAGTAGTTAAAGGGAAGAAAATTTGATTGAACATTATTGTGGGATGTACTGGACTCGAACCAGTGACCCCTGCCTTGTCGAGGCAGTGCTCTGAACCAACTGAGCTAACATCCCTGAGGTGCTGCAAAGATATGCAATCAAAATGTACCTGTGAAAATTTTTACAATCATAATAATTCCATAAATACTCAAGGCAAGTCCTGAAATTCGATTCATCCAAACCAGAAAATTAGCTGTAATAATTCCTTTCAGTCTTGCAGCAACCCAGGCTTTCAGCAAGTCGGTGCCAAAAACCATTCCTAACGTACTCGAATAAAATAACAATGCATTATAGCCGGTATAATGCTCTTTAACTGTTACAGCGCCCGCTACACCGAGCCAAAACAGCAGGGCAGAAGGGTTCAGGGTGTTCATCGTAAATCCTTTCAGAATATCAATGATTCGGGTTTTGGAATCATCAATTACTTCTAATGCTCCGGCATTTACCGTAGCTTCTTTAAAGAAAGTAAATATTCCAAAGGCAAGGATCAGCAAACCACCGGAAATTCCAATAATAAAATCATATTCTTTCAGATAAAAAATAAATGAACTCCCAAAGAATGTCAATGCAGCAAAGAATGCATCACTGAGCAAAACCCCAACTGCAAGCATGGATGCCGGAAGCACTCCTTTTTTGATGCTGGTATTGATAATCATGAAAAATACCGGACCGACCAAAAGGGCCAGTACACCACCTAATAACAGTCCGCTTATTATAGGTTCAAGCATGATTCAAGTGTAACAAATTTGTTTGAAAATAGATTTGTATTCATATAAAAAAGTTGAACGCGTAACTTGAAGTTAAACTATTTTATGCCTGGTTTTCAGCCAATTCTTTTTCAACAAATTCTTCCCATTTTGCAAATTGAGTGCTCTTCATCACTCTGGGAAATTTATTCTGAGCTCCAACTTTATTATGCACTTTCATCCAATTCAGAAAAACAGTTGAAGGCACTACTTTTACTATGATGTTATTCAAGGCCGATGAACGTTCTACCCGATAATCGTCGTTTAATATTTTGAGTTTCTCATCAAGTGCTTCTGTAATTTGTGACTCCTCACAAGGATCGTCAACACCAACATACCACTTATGCGCAAATAAACTCCCCGACGGAATGCCACTCACCGTAAATTCATTAATGCGAATGTTTAATTCTTCACTTACCATTTCAATGGCTTTATTCATGTTGTCAACCGACAAATGTTCACCGCACAAACTGAGATAATGTTTGGTTCTTCCTACAATCACAATCTGACATTTTTCTTTGTCAGTGAATCGAACAACATCCCCAATTAAATAACGCCAGGCACCGGCATTGGTAGAAAGCATGATAGCATAATCCTGTCCTTCTTCAACCTCATGCACCATTAGTGTTTTGGGTTTTCCCACTACTTCACCTTCACTGTTGAAGTAGGTATCATTAAATGGAATGAATTCGAAGAAAATTCCATTGTTAATGATCAGTTTCATACTTCTGTTTCCGGGTTCATTCTGATATGCTATGAATCCTTCAGAGGCCAGATAGGTTTCGATATAAATTAATGGCTTTTCGAGTAATCCCTCAAAACTTTTTCGGTAAGGTTCAAAGGAAACACCACCATGCACGTAAATGCTGAGGTTGGGCCAAATGTCATGAATCGTTTTTAGTTTATAGCGCTCAATAACTTTTTCAATAAGCAATTGTGACCACGCAGGCACACCCACAATAATTCCAATATCCCACTCATGAGCCTTTTCTGTGATCTCATTGAGCTTTGCATTCCAATCTACTTCGTTGGCAATTTTTCTTCCTGGTTTGTAGAAGTGTTGAAACCAGAACGGAATATTACTGGCTGTTATACCACTTAAATCTCCTTCGAAATAACTTCCTTTCTGATGCAAATGGGTACTTCCGCCAAGCATCAGAATTCCTTTTTCAAATAGTGATTCAGGCAAATCATATTTCGCAAGTGATAAAATTTGCCGGATACTCACTTTTTGTATCGAACGAATCATGTCACGGGTAACAGGAATATGTTTACTAGATGAGTCGGAGGTTCCTGAACTCAAAGCAAAATATTTGACTTGTCCGGGCCAGCAAACATCTTCCTGATTATGCAAACTTTTATTCCACCACTTCGAAAAAATGGAATTGTAATCATGTACAGGAACAGTTAACCGGAATTTGGTAACGAATTGTGGACTGGCAATTATTTTAGAAAATTTGTAAGCCTGTCCGAATAAAGTAAATTGAGAAGTACGAAGCAACTGTCTCAGCACTTTTCGCTGATGTTGCTCAGGAGTATATCTTTCAAAACTGATTTTGTGCCTCAGCGCAATACCTTTCTTAATGATACTTCCCAATAAAGGCATATTCCTTCGTTCTATAAATTAATGGAAAAGTTGCCTGATTGACTATGAAAATCAATCAGGCACCTTTAATTTGTTTACACAATGTTATGGTAAACTTAAAACAATTTACCGTATTTTCAAAATCAGGCAGAAACTGGTTCCATCTGGCGGATGATTTCCGTGCCAAACTCGCTGCATTTCAATAAGGTAGCTCCCTCCATCAAACGATGGAAATCGTAAGTAACACGTTTACCGGCAATAGCTTTTTCAACACCATTGTAGATTAAATCAGCAGCTTCCAGCCATCCCAAATGCTCCAGTAACATTGCTCCGGAAAGAATAACAGATCCCGGATTCACTTTGTCCTGGCCTGCATATTTCGGAGCTGTTCCGTGAGTTGCTTCAAAAATAGCATGTCCGGTCATGTAATTGATATTTGCACCTGGTGCAATTCCAATACCACCAACACAAGCAGCAAGTGCATCTGAAATATAATCACCATTCAGGTTTAAAGTTGCAATCACAGAATATTCATCGGGACGCAAAAGGATTTGTTGCAAAAATGCATCTGCAATAGAATCTTTCACGATTAATTTTCCGCTGTCAACAGCAGCCTTCATTGCTGCTTCTGCTGCATCTTTTCCTTTTTCTTCAACAATCTTGTCGTACTGCTGCCAAGTGAATGTTTGACTTCCAAATTCTCTTTCTGCTAATTCATAACCCCATTTCTTGAAACCACCTTCAGTGAATTTCATAATGTTTCCTTTATGAACTAAAGTCAACGATGGTTTTTTATGTTTCAAAGCATATTCCAATGCCGCACGTATTAAACGCTCAGATCCTTCTTTTGAAACAGGTTTAATACCTATTGATGAGGTTTCAGGGAAACGAATTTTGTTTACCTTCATTTCTTCCTGAAGGAATTTAATTACTTTTTGGGCTTCCGGTGTTCCGGCCATGTATTCAATCCCCGCATAAATATCTTCTGTATTTTCACGGAAAATAACCATGTTGGTTTTTTCAGGATGTTTTACAGGTGAAGGAACACCTTCAAACCATCTTACTGGTCGCAGACAAACATAAAGATCCAGAATTTGGCGTAACGCCACATTCAATGAACGGATTCCGCCTCCAACCGGAGTCGTTAATGGGCCTTTGATGGCAATCAGATGCTCACGGATAATATCAAGTGTTTCATCAGGTAACCAGTTTCCGGTTTTGTTAAAAGCTTTTTCTCCTGCAAAAACTTCTTTCCAGATAATTTTACGTGATCCATTGTAAGCACGTTCAACTGCAGCGTCGATTACTCTTACTGAAGCAGCCCAGATATCAGCACCGGTACCGTCACCTTCAATAAAGGGAACAATAGGGTAATTGGGAACATTTAGCTTTCCATTGCTAGTTGTTATTTTTTGTCCTTCCATAATTATAATTTGGTTTTTTATTTTGTTGTGTAGTCGTTATTTGTATTTTTCAGAAGTCAAGTTCCAGATCGAATTGGGAACGTAATTGATTTAAGTCCGGATTTTTTTCTGCCATCTTATTAAATTTTTCAGCAGGTGTATAAGCCGTATCTTTCAATTCGGTTTCTTCAACAACACGGGTCGAAATAGTGATCTGACCGTTTTGAAGTCCCTTTTTCATCCATGCTAATAACTCAACTTTGGTGCCCTGAATTTCTTCAGCCTGTATGGCATTATCAACCGGGATCTCAATATGTGTTTCATCTTTCAAAACCGGCTGGTGTTTGTTCAGTGCAACTGCCAGTTGTTTCCGTCCTTCCGCATGATTTTTATCTGCAAAAGCTTTCCAAACCTTGAACATTTCTTCGGCTTCGATTGGTCGGGTGCCGCTGAATTGTTCTTCAGTAATAGCTTCGTCTCCATCTTCTTTTTTCTGTGGATTCAGATTTTTTGTAATGGAAACTGTTGCACCGGAGGTTGCCCGGTTGCGTTGCACAGGAGTTGCAGTTTTAGTTGTTGCAGGTTTTGAAATTTCTTCCTGTGGAGCAGGAGCACTTTTAACTTCTTCTTTTTTTTCTTCTGTTGCAACTGGTCTTTTCTCTTCAACCGGTGCGGTGGCCTGTACCGCTGGTGCAACTGGCGCAGCTATTGAAGCAGGTTTTTCTGCCTGTGGCGAAGGAACAGCAACCGGAGCCGGTTTGACCGGAAGTGGAGCAGCAGGTGCTGCCTGCGTGATAGCTTGTGGAGTTGTAAGCAGGGTAGAAGAATGTGCTGCCATTTTCAGGAGCGATAATTCCGTATGCAAACGCTGATTTTGCGAAGCTTTAAACTCAATATCACAACGATTTCCTATTTCCAGATATCTGAATAATAACTCGGCAGGACATTGTTTCGATTGCGAAAGATATTTCTCTCTGATTTTTGGTGTTACCTCAAGTAACTGGATGGTTTGAGCATCCTTGCAGACAAGTAAGTCGCGGAAATGCCCAGATAGTCCAATTACAAAATGATGGATATCGAATCCGTCTTCAACTAATTCATTCAATAACATCAAAGCAGAAGGGAAGTCACCTGCCAGTAAATAATCTGTCAGCCTGAAATAGTATTCGTAATCCAGGATGTTCAGATTTTCTATAACATGTTTGTAGGTAACATCATTACCTGCAAAACTTACGATCTGATCAAAAATGGAAAGTGCATCTCTTAAGGCTCCATCTGCCTTTTGTGCGATGAGATGTAATGCCTCCGGTTCTGCATTAACATTTTCTTTTTGTGAAATCCATGCAAGATGACTTGCAATGTCTTCAATGGTGATTCTGTTAAAATCGAAAATCTGACAACGCGAAAGAATAGTTGGAATTATTTTATGTTTTTCTGTTGTTGCCAGAATGAATATTGCATATGGTGGCGGTTCTTCTAAAGTTTTCAGAAAGGCATTAAAGGCTGATGCCGATAACATGTGAACCTCATCAATGATATAGATCTTGAAATTTCCCGATTGTGGCGCATAACGAACCTGTTCAACCAGATTCCGCATGTCATCAACTGAATTGTTTGATGCAGCATCAAGCTCAAAAATATTCAGACTTTGACCGTTATTGAATGAGATGCATGACTCGCATTCATTGCAACCTTCCATATCAGGTGTTGGATTGCTGCAGTTAATTGTTTTAGCAAGAATACGTGCGCAGGTAGTTTTACCAACTCCCCGGGGTCCGCAGAAAAGAAATGCCTGAGCCAAATGCTTGTTTTTGATAGCATTTTTTAAGGTGGTGGTAATCGATGCTTGTCCAACTACTGTGTTAAAGGTAGCCGGGCGGTATTTTCTGGCGGAGACAACAAAATGATCCATTGATTCACGAAATGGGTTATAATTCTGGAATACGCAAATTTAGCGTTTTTCTTGCAGTAAAAGGCTCATTTTGCATATATGGCGCAAGTTTTGATGAATTAGCTAACCTTACTTGCATTGTTACTGAAAGTCTCGGTAATTTTGACCAAAAATAAGTCTAGTATTCCTTCTGCTAAATATTCCTGATTTCTGATGTTTCGAACTGGTTTTAAGGGTTTTATAATTTTCCTGGTTTTTCTACTTACCATTCATGAGAAAAGTATGGCAGCCAATCAGGATTCACTTGATTATCAAACACCTGTGGTGGAAGTTGTGTTTTGCCTCGATTTAAGTGGCAGTACTAATGGATTGATCGACAATGTGAGGGAACAGGTTTGGAGTATTGTGAATATGATTGAAACGGCCACGCCGAAAAGAAAATTGCGAATCGGACTTGTAGGTTTCTCACGCCCCAGTTTTGGCGGACAGAATAATTATGTCAAAACCATCAGTAAATTAACCGATGATTATGATGTGCTGGTTGCTGAAATGTGGAAGATTAAGCCACAGATAGAAAAAGGTGATCAGTTTGTGAGTAGTGCCCTTGAAGCTGCTGGATTAAATATGAACTGGTCAAAATCGAAAGATGCTGTCAAGGTTTTATTTCTCATAGGAAATGGACGAGTTGATACCGGTTCTCCCGATTACCGAAGTGTGGTTGCAACTATTTCTGAAAATGATGTTACGCTGGTGCCTGTTTATTGCTTGCGTGAAAGAAAATCAAATGAAATTGAAGGTTGGAATCAAATTGGTAGAATTGTAAATCGGCCACTCGAGACTATTTGGGTTTTAAAACGTGATCCTTTAATTAAACCCGTTAAAGATGAAGGTCGGCTTACACAATGGAACCGTGATTTGAACCGGCTCCTGATTTCTTATTCTAAAGAGAGCAAGGAATTTATCAATTCGGTTATTACATGCGATAATAAAAGTATGATTTTACATCCTGTTTCATATGAAAACAGGCTTTATTACCGGGTTTCCAATCATTGTTTGAGTAATTTAAAAAAGTGGGACCTGGCAGCTGCGGAATTAACTTCAGCATCCGATCTTTTAAGGTACGATATGTCACTTATGGAGGATAGTTTGCAACGAAGAACCATAAACCGTATCTATGATGGTATTGAAAAAGGCAATGAAACCAAAGCTGCGATTATTGATAAAATAAAAAAACAGCTGCCTTATGAAAGGCAACTGTTTTATAATAGTGTTGTGTCTAAACCTGATTTTGAATCTTCTTTTATTCTGGAAAAAGTTATCCTGAAAAATATATTCAATGCCTGCAAAGCAAAATCAATTTCTTTTCCAATTGAATAAGATTCAGCCCCTTATTTTTTAACACTGCTTATTAATTCACATGCTAATTTTCCGGGCGCCGGTATGATGCAGTTCGCTAATGCAATTTGTTGTCTGCCGAACGATTGACTGATTGCTGTTATTGCAGTATTTTGTAAGCTAATTACCAAAGGTTCAACTGCCAACCACTCGAATTCATTTTCTATTCCACTTATGTCGAATACAACACTTCTGGCTTCAGCAACCGGATTCATGGCAGTGCCTGTGATGGTTATTTCAGGTAAGTCAACTACAGATATAATTTGATCATCTTCTGAAATGGTAGCTTTTTCAAGCCCATTAATATTCATTTCAGAGCTTATTTCAATCACCGGCAGGTTTACAAAAGCCATCGATTCACCATTCACAGATTGTACTCTGAATTTTACCAAAGTCGGCTTGCTTGCTATTATTTCCACCTCCTGCAGGTATACTTCACCGTAAATCTGACCATCTCTGATTATGCACTTTAGTACATAGTTTCCTGGTCTCGTTGCAGTTACATTAATGGCCGGTAAATCTACTACAGGCATCAGTTCTCCTTGTACCATTTCCGCTTTTACCAGAGTTCCCCTGGATGGGTTAATCTGTACTGGAACCGAGACCTCTGCTTTGCTTCCTGCGGAGAGCATTAACATTAATGATGTTGCGGCGATGGTGGTAAGTGTTTTCATGTTTTTTGTTGTTATTGTAGTTTCTAATAGTACTTGACGATGCAAAGATATATCTAATCAATAGTACTATGCAATACATAGTACTAAATTATTTTGCATTATGTTGATAATCAACGAGATTATTTTCTATTGGGTCTTTTTACTTCCCGTTTTATATTGATTAAGATGGGTTCTGTCAAATAAATGTTACAATTTTTTGAAGAAATATTTGCGAAAAGGTCGCGGACAGGTCATTAATGTTGCTGAATAATACAATTTTAAGGGCTTGAGGTACCGATAGGATTTAATTGTGGTTCTGAAATAATAGTTTCTTCCGTACTTTGGAGGCATGATTGACCCATCGGAACTAAACCGGAAGCAAAAGGCAATTGAAGCAGAAAACGGTAAATTTTACCGACGCCTGAAAAAACGATTTCCACCTAACATAGACGAGGAACTGATTGAACTGGATGCCCAGGTGTTTTCCAGGATAGATTGTCTTGCATGTGCCAATTGCTGCAAGACCATCAGTCCTGTTTTTAAGGAACGGGATATTACACGGTTAGCAACCCATTTTAAAGTGAGACCGGCAATTTTTACCGATAAGTATCTATATATGGATGAAGACGGAGATTATGTCTTGAAAACTACTCCTTGTCCATTTCTACTCGCCGACAATAAATGCAGTGTGTACGAACATCGCCCTTTTGCCTGCCGTAGTTATCCTCATACAGCAACTTTGCCGTTAAAAAAGTCAATGGAACTGACCATAAAAAACAGTGCTGTTTGTCCTGCCGTTTATGAAATCACAACCATTTTAAAGAAGAAGTATCAGTTTTGATACGCATCAGTCCATTCCCAGATGATGTATCATAAAAGTGAAAATATCAGATTGCTCATCAATGAGTTTTGATACCGGTTTTCCGGAACCATGTCCTGCATTAACATCAATACGTATCAGCACCGGATTTTCTCCGGATTGTTTTTGCTGTAGGGTAGAGATGAATTTAAAGGAGTGTGCCGGTACAACACGGTCATCATGGTCGGCAGTAGTGACTAAAGTTGCAGGATATTTTACATTTTCTTTTATATTATGAAGCGGAGAATATTTAAACAATGCTTCAAATTCTTCTTTTTTATCGCTTGAACCAAAGTCACCTGTCCATGCCCATCCAATGGTGAATTTGTGAAACCTTAGCATGTCCATTACACCAACAGCAGGCAATGCAACTTTAAACAATTCAGGTCGTTGGGTCAAAGCAGCTCCAACCAGTAGTCCCCCGTTAGAACGTCCTCCAATCGCAAGTTTGCCAGGGGTTGTATATTTTTCCGATATAAGATATTCGGCAGCACTGATAAAATCATCAAAAACATTTTGTTTTTTTAATTTGGTTCCAGCCTCATGCCATGCTTCACCATATTCACCACCACCTCTGAGATTTGGCATTGCAAATACACCACCTTTTTCAAGGAACAACAAACGCTCTGTAATAAACTCAGGTGTTTTGCTTATATTAAATCCTCCATAGCCAAATAAAAGCGTAGGATTGTTTCCATCCTGAATCAAACCTTTTTTGTGAACGATAAACATGGGTATAGCTGTATTGTCTTTGCTTTTGTAAAATACCTGTTTGGTTTCATAACCATTGGCATCAAAATCAATCTGTGGCTGAAAATAAACGGTAGTTGCTTTGCTGTTCAGATTGTGCATATAAGTAGTTTCAGGAAACGTAAATGATACAACTGAATAAAAGAGCAAACTATCTTTATCAGACCCGTTAACTGAACTAAGCGTGCAATAGGTTGGAAGTTTAATTTCATATTTAAACTTACCTTCAGTATCATAAACATAAAGTCTGCTGCTGGCATCTTTCATGTAATGCGCTACAAAATTATTTCCTGCACGAACTAAACTCAATAGTACTTCTTCTTTTTCAGGAATAAGTACTGACTGTTGTCCGGTTTCAAAATCGAATTTGACTACTTTTTTTCTGGAAGCATTTTCATTGGTAAGAATGAAAATGGAATTACCAATATTATCAATGACTGAATGAGAATACTTGAAAGCTTCTGAGAATTTGAAGGATTTATCGGTAGCCGCACTTTTAATTGTTAAACTATTCCCTGATGAAGATTGAGAACCTGTGATGTAATGAAAGCGTTCATCCTTACTTACTGAATAGCCAAAATTACGAAGTGGGTTTTCCGGGTCGGCATAAATCAACTTGTCAGATGATTGGGGTGTACCTGCTTTGTGATAATACACTTTGTGGAATTCATTCTTCCCCTTAAACGCAGCATCACCGGAAGGTTCATCATATCTGCTATAGAAGAAGCCATCCTTTTGCCAGCTGATTCCTGAAAATTTGATCCACTTAATTGTTTCAGCCAACTCACGCCCACTGGCATTTTCAATAACTTTAACTTCGGTCCAATCAGAGCCACCTTTCGAAATTCCATAAGCAGCATATTTGCCATCATTGGAAACCTGAAAGAGTGTGATAGATGTTGTTCCATCAGCAGAAAGGAAGTTTGGATCAAGAATCATCTCTTCTTTTCCCTTAATGCCATTTCTTTTGTATAAAACTGACTGATTTTGGGTGCCGTTATTTTTATAATAATAATAGTTTGCATTTTTATAGGATGGCGATGACTGTCTGGGAAAGCTCCAGATTTTGGTTAGCCGCGCTTTATTCTTTTCTCTTTCAGGTAGAGATGTCAGATAGTCGAAGGTTACTTTGTTTTGCGCATCTACCCAGTTTTTCGTTTCTGCTGAATGGTCATCTTCCAGCCAACGATAAGGGTCATTTACAGTAACTCCATGATAAACATCTGTTTGGCTTACTGTTTTAGTATCAGGGTAGTTGAGTTTTTGGCCAACAACGGGTAAATGGGCAATTAATAAAAATAGAATGAAAATGTTTCGTCTCATGTCGCGGGGATTTATTTCTTTTGCATGTTGCAAATACAAATCTCACAAAAACATGCTTAATAAACAAAACATAAAAAGGTGGTTTATAAAACCGGCGTTATTAGTAATGTTGTTAATTGTTTCATCGAATATGTTAAATTCAGCTCCGATTGTAAATGAGGACCAGCGCCTGGAAAAATTTAAACTGGTATTTCTGGAGAATTACTGGAAAATAAGCCCGGTTGAAGCCATTTATGTTGGATACCACCGCAACGACAGTTTACTGGTTGTACCTGATCTGGAATTTTTAGATAATCAACTAAGGGTTTTGGAAATGCTCGATGATAGTTTGGGAAAATATGATGTATCTAAGTTATCGGCAAATTCAAGAACCGATTTTATGATGATGCGTGATCGTATCGAATCTTTCCGGTGGTATTTAACAGAATACCGCGAGTTCGAATGGAATCCGGCATACTATAATGTTGGGGGTGAGTTTGCTGAAATTTTGAACAGCAGGTTTGCTAAGCTGGATGAACGTTTGCGGATTATTTCAAAACGTTTTAATAACGTAGACAAATACTATGAAGCTGCAATTTCAATTATCAAAAATCCCGTTATTGAACATACCGACTTAGCTATTTTGCAAAATGAAGGTTCCCTGGATGTTTTTGGAAAACAAATGGAGGATTCGTTAAATGCTTCAAAGCTTTCTCTAATAGAAAAAGATGCATTCAGAAATGGTATGTCGAAGACCCGTGAAAGTATCATTGGATATATTTCGTATTTGAAAAGTTTGCGGGAAAAATTGAATTCCGATAATTCCCGAAGCTTCCGACTCGGCAAAGAGCTTTATGCGCAAAAGTTTAAAATGGATATTCGTTCCCGCTACGAAGCAGAAGAAATTTACAACAAGGCTTTGGAGCGTAAAGAGGAATTATTGACCAATATGGCAGTTATTGCACGTAAACTCTGGCCGAAGTATTTACCTGATGCTCCTATGCCAGACGAAGACAGGGCTATGATTAAAGCAATTGTGGAACAGGTTTCGTTAAAGCATGTGCACAGGGATTCCTTCATTACTGCAATTGAAAAACAAATTCCCGAATTAGCAGCTTTTGTAAATAGCCACAATTTACTTTTTTTGGATCCTACTAAACCACTTGTTGTAAGAAAGACTCCATCTTATATGGAAGGGAGTGGGGCAGGAGCTTCTATTTCTTCTCCCGGACCATATGACTTACATGGAAATACCTATTACAATGTTTCGCCACTAACGAATTATTCTGGTGACGAGGCTGAAAGTTATTTGAGAGAATATAACCATTACATGCTTCAGATTTTAAACATTCATGAAGCAATCCCTGGTCACTATGCGCAATTGGTTTATGCTAATCAGTCACCTTCTCTTATCAAAAGCATTTTAGGAAATGGTGCTATGATTGAAGGTTGGGCTGTTTATTCTGAAAGAATGATGCTTGAAGAGGGATATGGCAATAATGAACCGGAATTGTGGTTAATGTATTATAAATGGCACCTGCGTTCTGTATGTAATACAATTCTTGATTATTCTGTTCATGTTTTGGATTGGCCTGAGAAAGTTGCAGTAAAATTCCTGACCGATGAAGCTTTTCAGCAGCCCGCTGAAGCATCAGGTAAATGGAGACGTGTAAAACTTACCCAGGTACAGTTATGCAGCTATTTTACCGGCTATTCTGAAATATACGATTTCAGGGAAGAACTTAAGGTTAAGCAGGGAAATGATTTCGATTTGAAAAAGTTTCATGAGAAATTTCTTAGCTATGGTTCAGCTCCGGTGCCCTATATACGCGAATTGATGCTCGAAGATTTAAAATTACCGAAATAAAACTTTTTAATACATTCTCTGTTATCTTGTTCCTAATGCTATTGCAATAAGGAAAATTTAACTGCTTATCCAATCGATTTGTGCCATTAAGAAAAATTAAAAATACTGCAGATGCTTTGCATCTGGTAATAGGTGAATATGATGGTGAATTGAGAGAATCTGTTTCAGGATTTTCTGAAAGCGATTGGGATAGCTGCATCACAGAAGAAAAAATATTTCTTACAAGAAATTATTTATCAGTTTGTGAAAGCAGCAATTTACCCGGCCTTTCCAACCGTTTTTTGTTGTTAAGAAAAAATGGTGTTCCATGCGCAATCGCCTATTTTCAACTCATTAACCTTTCAGATGCTGGACTTGGTGGTATCCTCAATCTTGATGAGTATGGTGGTTTAGCAGGAACGGTTTCAGGAAAAATTAATAAACTTTTATTTAATCCGGGTTCCGGTAATTCTAGCTTCCTGCTTGTTTGTGGGAATTTACTGATAAGTGGTAATCATGGTATCAGCGCTATAGATGCTGATTCATTTCTCGCTGCTGTAAAGTCTATTACTCCAGTAAAAAAAGCAATAGAACAATCTCTTGCCAGAACGGAAAAGATTGTTGGTTTTATGGTTAAGGATTTTTATGAGGACGAAGATAAGACCGCTGCTCCTGTATTGAGCAAAGATTATTTTATGTTGAATACCGACCCTGAAATGATTTTTGATGTGAATCCGGAGTGGAATAATTTTGAAGATTATCTGGCGGCACTATCTTCAAAGTATCGTGTCAGAACTAAAGCTGCAATGGCAAAGATGGAAGGAATTGCTGTTCGTGAATTATCTGTTAATGATGTGAATCTTGCAATCAATGATTTATATACATTAAATGATAATGTTATTCGTAAAGCTCCTGTAAAACTGATTCGCCCTTCTGCTGATTATTTCATTCAGCTCAAACAATTATATGGTGAACACTTCCGGATTAAAGGTTTCTACCTCGAAAATAAAATGATTGCTTTTACTTCGGCTCTCTGGAATACGCATCACATGGAAGCGCATTGTATTGGACTTGACTATAGCCTGAACAGCCAATACAGCATTTATCAGAATATTTTGTACTCTTATATTGATGATGCAATTGAATGCAAATCTAAACGACTCTTTTTCGGCCGCACTGCACTTGAGATCAAAAGTACCACTGGCGCAAAACCCATTCACCTTGCCTGTTATTTCAGGTTTGCAAATCGCATGCTGAATCTCCTCGCCAAGCCAATGATTAGTAGTACAGGTCCGGGCGATTGGATTCCCAGGGATCCGTTCCGAAGCAAGTAGTTCTGCACTTTTGTGCAAGTTGAACACATACCGTTGATTTTTCCCTTGAAATTATTTAATTAATTATAAATCAATAGTATACACCTTTTTTTTAATTGGCTCATATAGCAAATAGCCCCGCTGTCCTCCGTAACGGATTATTTCTTAGCCACATGATATCAGTGATTCACCAATTAAAACTCATAGTTGGCTTAATATCCTGCTTTTTTATGACAGATTAGGATATTTTTGATTTCACCAACTTAATAACGGTTACCACTGCCCGCATGCAACTACTCAATTATTTAAAGTGCTTTCCTATGTTATTTATGATTTTCATGCTCTGTGGAAATCATAATGCTTATGGAACACATGCTGCAGGATCAGATTTGACATATACTTGTTTAGGAGGTAATCAATATAGACTTGAGGCTACCTTTTACCGTGATTGCAATGGCATACCTGAACCTTCATTCATCACCTTTTATTATCGTTCTGCATCATGTGGATTCAATTACAATGTGACTGCAACTCCTGATGCAGGATCTGGAGTTGAAATTTCAGTGCCTTGTAGTTCTGCTGTTTCTACATGTAATGGTGGCACCGAATCGGGAGTAAAGAAGTTTGTATATCATGCTACTATTAACCTTCCGGGTAATTGTGCCGATTGGGTGTTTAGTTATTCTGTTTGTTGTCGCAATTGCACTATTACAACTATTCAGGATCCATGTGGAAGCGGTTCCAATCTGTATGTGGAAGCTAGGTTGAATAATTTGAACGCAATCTGTAACACATCACCTGTTTTTTCCAATAATCCGATAGCATTCGTGTGTTTGGGTCAAAATTTTAATTTCAATCAGGGTGTTTATGATGCTGATGGGGATTCACTTTCTTACTCTTTTATCACCCCAAAAACAGGTCCCACCACTCAGGTACAATTTATTGCTCCGGCATCTGTATCTGCTCCACTTGCTTCTTCTACACCATTTCTGATTAATCCGGTGACAGGCGATATCAATTTTACACCTTCTCAGATTCAGGTAGGAATACTTGCTGTTTTGGTGAAAGAATTTCGTAATGGTGTTTTTATTGGAAGTGTGATAAGAGATATTCAGGTTTATACAACTTCCTGTAATAATGTTATTCCAACAGCTTCCGGCATAAACGGTACAACCAATTATGATGTTACAGTTTGTCCAGGACAAACTATTTGTTTTACGGTGTATACTTCAGATGCCGATTCAACTCAATCGGTTGATGCTTTCATTAACAATACTATTCCCGGAAGTACCGTGACCAATACTGGTGGTCCAAGACCTGAAATTAATTTTTGTTGGACACCTGATTTCGATGATGTGGATTTGTTGCCAAATAGTTTCACTATCACCGTACGAGATAATAGTTGTCCATCAAACGGTCTTCAAACATTCTCTTATAATATTTTTGTACCATCACCTTATTTTACCACAAATACTCAAGCTGTTTCCTGTTTTTCAGGCAATGATGGAATTGCTGTTGCAACTCCTGTCTATGGAAATCTTTATAATTATAGCTGGAACACAACACCTATTCAGAACTCAGCAACTGCTACCGGACTTACAGCCGGCACTTATGCACTTACCGTTAGTGATACTTCAGGATGCTCTTTAACCGTTCCTGTGGTTATTGAACAACCTTCACCATTGCAAGTCAGTGGAAATGTGACTTCGGCTTCCTGTGGTTTATGTAATGGTGCCATTGCACTTGTTGTATCTGGTGGAAATTCAGGCTACAGTTTTATTTGGAATGACGGTAACACCACTCCTTCAAGGACAAATTTATGTGCTGGAATATATTCAGTAACAGTCACTGATTTCAACGGATGCGTTCAAAACTCATCATTCATAGTGAACCAGCAAACATCGTTTTCTGCAACATCAATTGCAACTCCGGTTTCTTGTGCCGGTGGGAATGATGGTGTTGCTGATATTACTGTTACAGGTGGCACCGGACCATTTGAGTTTCTTTGGTCAGATGGCCAAACAACTGAAGATGCCTTTGCACTTTCTCCCGGAATGTATACTGTTACTATCACCGATGCCGGAAGTTGCAGTACTATGATTCAGGTGCAAATTACGCAGCCTGATCCGGTTTTTATTACAGCAACAATTGCGAACGTAACATGTCATGGTTCCAATGACGGACTGATTGATGTTGCGGTTTCCGGAGGTAACGGACCCTACGATTATTCCTGGTCTGATGGAAGTGTTTCAGAAGATATTTCAATGCTTGGCATCGGAAATTATGTGCTGACTGTTTCAGATTTATTCGGTTGCACTGCACAGGAACAATTTGTAATTACTCAACCGGATCCAATCAATGTTGCTTTTATAACTACTGATGCTACATGCTTCGGAAGTACAGATGGTATGATTACTGTTTCAGCAAATGGCGGGAATGCTCCCTACAGTTACCTTTGGCAAAATGGTTCAACGGATACCACATTGCAGAATCTTGCATCAGGAACTTACATGTTAACTGTTACCGATAATCATTCTTGTTCAATATTAACAGCTTTCGCAGTTTCACAACCCGCTGAAATATCAATTCAATTTCAATCAGCTTTTGACCCCTGCATTACCGGAACAGGATCCATCTCTACGGTAATTTCAGGTGGTATAGATCCTTTAATTTATAGTTGGTCGAATGGAAGTTCTAATTCATCAGTAAGTGGATTAAACCCTGGTGTTTATACGTTGACAATTACGGATGTTTTAGGTTGTATGACTTCAGATACTGTTACTGTTGGTGGTATTGCCAATGCAATGGCACTTGCATTTAATTCTGTGTCCGCAAACTGCAGTGATTCTGATGATGGCAGTGCTGATCTTACAATTTCCGGCGGACAGGAACCCTATTCTTATTTGTGGTCGAATGGAAATACTGCTGAAGATTTATTTTTAGTTTTGGGTGGAAATTATGATGTTACTGTAACTGATGCTAATGGATGCACTGTTTCCGGAAATGTACTTATCGAAGCTCCTGCACCAATGGCAGTTTCATTTAATGTCATTCCTGTTGGATGTGGTGTAACTAAAGGATCAGTAACAGCTATTGCAGCTGGAGGAACACCAGGCTATTCGTATGCATGGGGCTCAGGTGAATCCACTTCTTTTATTGATAATCTTGATCCCGGATTTTTTAATGTTACCGTTACGGATATAAATGGGTGCACTGTTACAGATTCAGTTGAAGTAGTTGCCTATCCTGAACTCATAGCTACCGTTGAAACAGCAGATGCATCTTATCCTGGGGCGGCAGATGGATCTATTGATCTTTCAGTAAATGGTGGTGCTATACCTTATTTGTACGAGTGGTCTGATGGCTCTGTTACAGAAGATTTAATTGGAGTGGTAGCGGGCATCTATACAGTAACTGTTACAGATTTCTCAGGTTGTCAGTTAATGATGACTGCGGAAGTTATGAATGCCTCTCTTACATCTTTAAACAATGAAGAAATTAATCATCCTCAAATATTGATTTCTCAAATAGGAGGAAGTACTTTCCTTCAGATAACTGCTTCCGGCAATGAAAATTACAACCTTGAATTGTATGATAATTCCGGTCGACTTATCAGTGGATTTTTATCAGGATACATGCAAAAAGGGGAGATTCGGAAAATTGAAATCGCAGCAAAAAATATTGCTTCCGGTTTATATATAATTGTAATTCGTGGAAATGAATCTGTAAAAAGCATGAAAATGATGCTTCGCAACTAATATTTGTTTTGATTACTTTTTGCCGATCCCTGCCAGTTGAGTGGCAGGGATTTTTTATTTTATTATGGCAATGACCTGAATTTTAGAGCTTCGCAAAGCACGGTTAAATGCTTATTTTGAATTAATTTAAGAGGATTGACTGAAAATTAAGCTATCAAATTAACTAAATTTGCATCTTATGTGGTCGATTGTAAAATATTGCATCCCGGTGCTGCTGTTTGCCGGACTGACAACCGGGTGTCGGAATGAACGCAGCGGACAATTGAGTAAATTGAATATGCCCACATTATCGGGAACGCCCGTTTCCTTAAACAAAGAAATGGGTTCTATCGCAACAGTTTACCTGTTCTTATCACCCGATTGCCCAATGTGCATCAGTTCCTCCGGAGATATCCGAGAGCTTGCAGAGTCTTACAGATCTCAAGGAATCTCTTTCTTGACTGTATATCCGGGTACTTTTTACACGGTCTCTGAAATAGATTCCTTTCATTTACATTACAATATCGGATTGCCTGCCATTTTGGATACCGCATTAGTGCTGACAAAATTGTTGGAAGCCACAGTAACGCCGGAAGTTGTTGTTCTTAGTCCTGAATATGAAACATTATATTCAGGTGCTATCAATGAAAGAGCCGCGAGTCTTGGTAAGAAACGCCAGCTGGTTGGTGAACATTATTTGAAAAAAGTACTCGATGCTATTCTTTCGGAAAAAGCCATTCCTTTCAAACGTGTGAATCCTGTTGGATGTTTTATTGAATCATGATGAAAAATTATTTTCAACTAAAATACCCTATTGTAAAACAACTGATAATTGTTGTCACCGGTTTTGCATTTTTATTATCCTGTAATTCAGGTAAACAAAAAACTAATCTGACTTTCAACAAAGAAATCGCACCTTTAATTCATAAGCATTGTACTCCATGTCATCGTCCCGGTGAGGCTGGTCCATTTCATTTAATTTCTTACAAAGACGTTAGGAAAAAAGCTAAAACCATAGCTCGCGTTGTTGAAACCGGTGTGATGCCTCCATGGCCAGCCGATCCGGAATACACTCATTTTGTTGGGGAGAAAATTTTAACTGATGCAGAAAAAGAAATGATTGTAACGTGGGTCAATGCCGGTTGTCCCGAAGGAAAGGCCGCAGACCTTAAACCTGCGCCCGAGTATCCGGAAGGTTCTCAGTTAGGAAAGCCTGATGTTGTGATTCGAATGGAAGAGCCGTTTACTATTCCCGGAGATAACCGCGATCGGTTTATGGTTTTTAAGATTCCTTATGAATTGGAAAGAGATACGTTTCTAAGAATGGTTGAATATGTTCCCGGAAATCGTAAACTCTCTCATCATGTAAACGGACATATTATTCAATACGATGATAAGTTGAAAAAAGATGTGTTTGTTGGTCCCCGTTATGTTGATCGTGAAGATGCCGGAACACTTGACTCGTGCTACCGGTTCATGAAATTGCTAAATGATGATGATACCTATCCTTTACTTACACCAAGTGTTTTCAATTTTTTACCTGGTGTTTTACCTCAACAATATCCCGATGGAATAGGAGGGTATCGCATTAAAAAGAAAGGAGCTATTCTAATGCGTGATCTTCACTATGGACCTACTCCGGTTTCTGAAACAGATCAACCACACGTAAATTTGTTTTTTAGTGCGAAGCCTCCCAAGCGTCCTTTCATGGAAACACAATTGGGTACTTTGGGTATTTCAGAAATTGTACCTCCACTTTTGATTCCCCCTGATACCATCATGAAGTTTGTAACCAAAGCAATAATTTATCACGATATTTCATTGGTTACTATTAATCCACATATGCACTTGTTGGGAAAATCATTCCTGGCTTATGCAATTACTCCTCAAGCCGACACCATTCGTTTGGTAAGAATTCCAAAATGGGATTTCAGGTGGCAATATTTTTATACTTATCCAACCATGCTTAAAATACCCGCCGGATCAACTATTGTCGCCGAAGGTGTATTCGATAATACTAAAAACAATCCAAATAATCCCTTCAGTCCCCCCAGAGAAATTACCGGTTTGGGTGGCAGCATGAGAACTACTGATGAAATGTTCCAGCTCATTCTCACATTTCTACCTTATTTCCCGGGTGATGAACAAATTCGTCTTGATAACATTTTGCCCGGTCAAACCGGATTGGAATGAAAATGTCGGATATTTGATACATAATTCAATACTTAAACCGTTATATCAGGAATGAATATCTTGAAATATATTAAAAAATGGATTTTCCTGTTGCTTCTGGTGATCCCATTGGTTGGGATGGCTCAGGATGATAAGAAGCCATCCAAAAAACAGAAAAAGGCTGAGCAAAAGAAGGAACAACGTGCGAAAGAATCCAAGAAATCTGAATTTCAAAGCAAGAAACAGCATCTTAAATTACAGGATAAAGCTACCCGTAAACGCATGAAAAAACATAAGCGCAAAGGGATGCGTTATGTTTCTACTAAGCCAAATTTCTTTCAGCGATTATTTAATACCCGGTAATCAGGCATACTCACGCAAGTCGACAGGAACAACTTGTGTAACTCCTTGTTCAACCATGGTAATACCGTACATAATGTCGGTTGCTGCCATGGTTTTTTTGTTGTGAGTGATGATGATGAATTGAGATTCAGCAGAGAATTTCTTGATGATTTTATTGAATTTATCAATGTTCGAATCATCCAGCGGAGCATCAACCTCATCAAATATACAGAAAGGAGATGGCTTCAACAGGTAGATACCAAACAGTAATGCGGTTGCAGTTAATGTTTTCTCTCCTCCCGATAACTGATGAATAGAAAGTGGTTTTTTCCCTTTTGGCTGAGCAATAATCTGAACATCAGATTCCAAAGGATTTGCAAGATCAGTTAGTATCAGATCGCAATTGTCTTCTTCTGAGAATAATGACCGGAATACATGGATGAAATTTTCGCGGACAGCGTAGTATGCTTCCATGAATTTTTCTTTGGCAGTATTGTCAATTTCTGCAATAGTTTTTAAAAGCGATTCTTTGGCATTTTTTAAATCTTCCTGCTCCTTGACAATAAAATCGTGACGCTCTTTTATTTCCTTAAATGATTCGAGTGCCATCGGATTGATAGGACCGAAGTCAGACAACTGCTTTTTAAGTTTTTCAGATCGCGTGCGAAGCTCTTCAGCATCAAGTTCCGGATTCGGTTCCTGTTCCATGATTTCTTCAAGCACAATGTTGAACTCAATATTCAGACGTTCTTTAAGAGAAGTCATTTTCAAACGAAGCTCATTTATCTGATTGTGGATTTCACGGATGATACCATCAGAATGTTCCTTTTGCTTACGTTTTTCTGCAATCAGTTTTTCTTCCTTATCAATTTCACCTTTCGATTTGTAATAATCATCTTCCTGAGTGCGAACAATCACTTCGGCACTCGATTTTTTCTCGGTGTGTTCCTTAAATAAGGCTTCAGTGGTATGCTGTTGCTCGTGAAGTGTTTTTAGTTGCTGAGTGATGCCTTCCAGTTCAATCAGATGTTCTTCACGACTGCGTGTAAGATTGCTCACCTGATTAGATTTAAAACTGATGTCTCTGGAAATATTCTGCAGTTTATTTTGCTGTTGGAAAAATTGAATATTCTTCTGGTTGTAAGCGTTTGTCATGTCGCTTACATGCTTCTGCAATTCATTGGAAAGATCCTGCTTAATCTTTTGCTGGTCTAAAAGATTCTGCAGTTCTGTTCTTTGTGATTCAATAGAAAACCCTTTGATCGCTTCAGGATGTTCTTCAGGCTTATTCAGGTTTTCATTTTCTTCTGTAAGCTGATTTACGGTCGTTCGGGTGTAATCTATTGCCTGAACCAGGAATTCCCTATTATTTTTCAAGGTGTTTACCTGTCCTGTTGTACGTGCAAAATCACCGTCTGTTTTACTGACATTTCTTCCGGCTTCACTGAAGGTGTTTCTTTGTTCAGTTTGCTCTTTTTCGGTAGTGGCGATTTGTTTTTGTAACGAATCAATTACTTCCTGATGAGCTTTAATTTCATCAGACAGTTTCTGAAGATTTTTCTGCTTACCAGTTCTTTTTCCATCACCCAAACCTATAGATCCTCCTGCAAGAACATAACGTTGGCGAAGGAATTTTCCATTCTTTGAAAGTAAAATATAGGATCCTTCTATAGAAGAAGTATCAAATTGACTGAGATCATCACCGCCATCATATAAATAGACATTCCCCAGTAAATGTTCGAAAAGTTTAGCATAGGCACCATCAAATTCAGTGAGCGATAAAGCGCGTTTACAACCTGCAATATCTTTTCCTGATGGAGTAGGGAGGGACTTCAGATTATCAAGGACAAAAAAGTGAGCACGGCCTTTTGATGACGTATTCAGCATTTGCAGTGCTTCCCATGCTTCTCTGGTGTTCTGTACTATAAAGTGATTCAGAAATGGTTCAAGATAATTTTCAATGGCATTTTTATACTCATCATCACAACTGATCACTTCGGAAACCAAAGGAACTTGTTTGAACTGAGAGTTAGGAGCTTTCAAGAATTTGATGGATTCCGGAAACCCTTCCATTTTTTCCAGCAAATTTTTTGTCAGCTCAAATTCATTTGATTTAATATCAGATTTCCTTTTTTCTTCTGCTAATTGCTGATTTAATGTGCGAAGTTTGTTTTCGGTCTCACGTAGTTTTTGCTCAAAATCATCGCGGTGTTTTTTTGCAGCCGCAGATTCTTTTTCCAGGCGTTCCCGTTCCGGAACTATTTTGGCAATTTCCTGATCCAGAGTAGCAAGTTTAGTCTCATTAGCCTGAATCTGATCATTCAATCTTTTTAATTCTTCACCAATGGAATTACTTCTTGCCTGACGAACAGCTGCCTGCGTTTCATAGCGATTTATTTGCTGACGTAATTCGTGGAGTTGCTGATTCAATGATTTCAGTTCTCCAACTGATTCTTCATACAAATGTTTATTGTCTTCAACATTTTGCTTCATTTCTGATAGCTGATGTTCCAGACTTTTCAGAGCTTCTTCTTCTGTAGTTTTTTCTCCGGTAAGGGAGGTTATACTTTCATTTAATTCGGCAATGGTTTGTTCATCAGTTACATTTTGATGACTTAATTGCTTTTGTTTATCATGAAGGAAAGAAATTTTTTCTTTCACATTTTTGATCTCATTTTCATTCTTTGTAATAAGAAGTATAATATCATTCAGTTCTTTTTGAACTGTCGATAAATTCTTCTCTTTTTCCAGACTCTCTGTTTTTAATTTCTGGATATTTGCCTCTATTACATCAAGGTCAACATGATGTTGTAATTTTTCATCTGAGATAGATTCTTCTCTTTTTTGAAGATCCTGAAGTGACTCCCGAAATTCACGAACTGCATATAAAGAGTAAGCCATACTTACTTCTTTATATTCATCTTTCATCCGATAAAATTTCTGAGTTTTCTTTGCCTGACTTTCGAGTTGCTTTAAACTTTTTTCTATTTCGAATAACAAATCATTAACCCTGTTAAGATCAGCATCTGTTTCTTCCAGCTTCTGGAAAGTTTGTTTTTTTCTGATTTTATATTTGGAAATTCCGGCCGCTTCTTCCAGCAAAAATTTGATTGTGTTATTCCGGTCATTCAGAATCTCATCAATCATTTTTAATTCAATAATGGCATAACTATCGGAACCAATTCCGGTATCCAGAAAAAGATCTGTAATGTCTTTTAATCTGCAAGTAACACCATTTAATAAATATTCACTTTCACCGGTACGATATAATCTTCTGCTGATACATACCGTTGAATATTCAGTAGATAAAATTCCTTTATTGTTCTCAAAAGTGAGGTGTACTTCGGCCAGATTTGCAGGCTTCCGGTTTTTTGTACCATTGAAAATAATGTTCTCCATTTTTTCGGAGCGGAGCATACGAGTCTTTTGTTCTCCCAATACCCAGCGAATGGCATCAACCACATTCGATTTCCCGGAGCCATTTGGCCCGACAACTGCCGTAACACCCTTGTCGAAGTGGATAGTTACTTTATCACCAAAACTTTTAAAGCCTTTTATTTCTAATGTTGTAAGACGCATTTCACGATCTGCTAATTAATTGGATTTCTGAAAACAGGAGTGCAAAAATAGATTTTCCACCTAGTCGGAACCTAACAAAATTAAGATAAATGCCTCGTTTTTCATATCTTTTTAACAAGTTGGCTGATTGTCAGCTATTTGATTTGTGAACAAACGGGAGAAGGTGCACGAAAAAGTTCAGAAAGTGAATTAATGCCTGAACGCACATCATTATGTCATTAAAAAGCCACAAAATGAAATTTATTGTCAAACCAATTAAAAAAAACAGATATTTGTTCACAATAGTTTCGATAGCATGGATGATCTGAAGGTCATATTATATATAGTGGGTGCTATTATATGGGTGGTTTACAATAACTACCGCAAAATAATGGATGAATCCAAGAAAAGGAATCCGGCAAAACCGGTTCCTCAGGAAGTGCCTGCTCCTCCAATTCAGATGCCTCCAGTCAGTAAAACACAGCAAACGACTCGACGTCAGGCCAATGCATTGCCTAAGCCATCGCGGCAAAGCTCACCAATTCCTGCCAGAAAGCCTTTGAGAGAATCGGCAAGGCCTTCACTTGCTTCTGGACGTAAACCCATGATTGCCCCCAGGTTATCACAACAAAAAAAGAATGAAGTTTCCATGAATTATAATCTTGAAGGTGGTGCTATTCAACCATCTAAAATTGTACAATTTGAAGAAACACTAACAGTCGGCGACTATGGGAATTCGGTTCTGAATGACCTCCGGGATGGCGATATGCAAAAAGCAATTATATATTCTGAAATACTCAAAAGACCTTATAACTAGCCACTTGAATGAACTTACCAGTCAATTAATTGTAAAAATTAAAATAATGTTTGGATATTATTTTTAAATATTCATACTTTTACGCTCCTCATTATAAATTATTAAAAACCTAACATAAAAATAACCCTATGCTGAGAAAAATTTACCTATTAACAGCTGCTTTTTTAGTTGCTACCGGCTTTGCGGCTTTTGCCCAAACCGGTTCAATTAAAGGTAAGGTACTTGACAAAACCACCAAGGAACCTTTACCCTTCGCGAATGTTGTCGTGGAGATGAATGGCAGTCAGGCGGGCGGTGCGCAGACCGACTTCGATGGTAACTTCACCATCAAACCGCTTCAACCCGGCAAGTATAACCTGAAAGCTTCTTTCGTTGGTTATACCGCGGCAGAAGTCACCGGAGTACTGGTGTCTGCCGACAAAATTACCTTTCAGGACATATCCATGCCCAAAGGTGCAGTCGATATCACCGCTGTAGAGGTTACCTCTTACAAAAACCCGATCATCGACAAGGGTAACCCTTCATCACAAACTACTGTGACTCAGGAAGAAATTCAGGTTGCACCAACCAGAGATGTGAAGTCAGTTGCTTCTACAACTGCAGGTGTATTCCAGAAAGATGAAGGTGACGATGTTAACGTACGTGGATCAAGAAGCGATGCTACCGACTACTATGTAGATGGTATCAAAGTAAGAGGTTCCACAGCACTTCCTCAATCAGGTATCGAGCAGATCACGGTTGTAACCGGTGGTGTTCCTGCTCAATATGGTGATGCAACAGGAGGTATCATCAACATCACTACCAGAGGACCTTCAAAGGAATTCTTCGGTGGAGTTGAATTTGTAACTTCAGAATTATTTGATAAATATGGCTATAACCTCGCTGGTTTGAATATCTCCGGTCCGGTTTGGTCTAAAAAAGATGCTGAAGGCAAAGTAGACAGAACCATTGTAGGTTTCTTCCTTTCTGCTGAATATCAGATTGAAAAAGATCCTGATCCATCAGCAATCGGAATGTACAAAGTGAAAGATGATATTTTTAATGATATCAAAAGTAATCCGCTTTCTTCAACCTTAGCAGGTGGAACTGTATTCCGTAATAAAACAGAATACCTTAGAGCTGATGCATTCGAAAAAATTAAAATTAAACAAAACACAGGTTCTGCAGGATACCGTGTTTCTGGTAAAATTGATATCCAGCCTGTTGACAATGTTACGTTGACATTCGGAGGTTCTTACGATCACAGTGATAAAAATGAGTTCATCTATACTTACTCATTATATAACTATGATAACAACAACCAGAAAATTGATGACTCCTGGAGGGTTTTTGGTCGTTTGACACAAAAATTAGGAGGATCGAAAAGTAGTACTGAAGGATCTGCATCTGTTATCAAAAATGCATTCTATTCGATTCAGGTAGATTATAATAAAACGAAAACCATTTATCAGGATGAAGATCATGAAGATCGTTACTTCGATTATGGTTATATCGGAAAGTTCAATACTATTAAGAATCAGAACCTGTTCCTGAATCAGGTATTCTCGATTGATCCTATTACAGGTGATACCATCTTCACTATTTTTGATAATAATGGTAATGGTATATTGTATGAACAAGCTGCTTTACCTGGTGATTCTGTAATTCAGTATACCGGAGGTGATGTTAATCCATTGACTCAGGCTTATACAGATCAGTATTTTACACTTGCAGGCGACGATTACCAACAGTATTACTCAACTCTTTCTCAGGTTGCAGTTAATGTTGGTATCATCAATGGTGCATTGCCAAGAAATACTTATTCTCTTTACAGAAGTCCAGGTTATACCTACAACCAATATCGTGTTGTTGAAGGTTCTCAATTCCGTGTTTCTGCTTCGGTATCTGCCGACGTTAAAGATCATGCTATCGTAGCAGGATTTGAATATGAGCAACGTTCAGATCAGGAGTTTGTGATTAATCCTGTTGGTCTTTGGGGACTTGCAAGATTAAGAGCAAATGAAAACAATCAACAGCTTGACAGAAACAGCCCAACTTACATTGGTAATACCGTTTATTATCCACGTGCTTACAGCAACATCGATGGTCTAAGTGGTTTCTATGAAAACCTTAGAGCAAAATTGAATGCTTCAGGTTACAACCTGGGAATTTCTGATTTTGTTGATATCGATAATCTTGACAGAAGTTTACTTTCTCTTGATCTGTTCACTGCTGACGAATTATTAAATTCAGGAAATCAATTCATCAACTATTATGGTTATGATTACAAAGGTGAAAAGCAAAGCGGAACGCCTTCTTTCGATGATTTCTGGACTGCAACTGATGCATCAGGAAATTATACCCGTCCGGTTGCTGCCTTTGAACCAATTTACATGGCTGGTTACATTCAGGATAAGTTCGCAATCAATGACCTTATCTTCAACGTAGGTCTTCGTGTTGACCGTTTTGACGCAAACCAAAAAGTATTAAAAGACAGATATCTTCTTTATCCTGCTTATACTGCAGGACAAAAAGCTCCGAATCGTCCATCTAACATCGGTGATGACTTCATTGTGTATGTTGATGATGTTAATGATCCGGAAAACGCAAATATCGTAGGTTACCGTGACGAAGACACCTGGTATGATGCAAGTGGTGTTCAGGTATCAAACCCTTCTATCCTTGCGCTTCAATCAGGTGGCGAAGTTGCTCCATGGCTTTTAGATACTGACCTTGCAAACAATGGTGTTCAGTTAACTAAATTCAAACCTTCTGACAGCTTCAAAGATTATGAGCCATCAGTATCTGTGATGCCTCGTATCGCTTTCTCTTTCCCGATTTCTGATGAAGCACTCTTCTTTGCTCACTATGATGTATTGACTCAGCGTCCTCCATCAAGATCAAGAAGTAACCCAATCGATTACTATTTCATCGAATCACAAGGTGCATTGTTGAATAACCCTGCTCTTAAACCAGAGCGTACTACTGATTATGAAATTGGTTTCAAACAAACACTTTCAAAAAGTTCTGCATTCACTATCTCTGCTTTCTATCGCGAACTTCGTGATATGATCCAGCAAACAGCTGTTAACTTCGCTTATCCTAAAACTTATCTTACATTCGATAACATCGATTTTGGAACTGTTAAAGGTCTGAACTTCGGTTACGATATGAGAAGAACAGGTAACGTTCGCTTAAGCGCAACATACTCACTTCAGTTTGCTGATGGAACTGGTTCAGGTGACAGAACTTCTGATAAACTTCTTCAGAATGGTTTCCCTAACCTTAGAACTATTGCTCCACTTGATTTCGATCAGCGTCATGCAATCACAGTTTCTGTTGATTACCGTTACGAAAGTGGAAAAGACTATAATGGTCCAATGATTAAGAATACACAGATTCTTGCTAACACAGGATTGAATGTTGTAATGCGTGCCGGTTCAGGTACTCCATACAGCCGTCAACGTGATGTAACTACTCAGGCAAACAACATCGGACTTCAACAAGTTGGATCAGGTCTGCTTGACGGTGAAATCAACGGTTCAAGATTACCATGGCAATATCGTATCGATCTTAAAGTAGATCGTGATTTTGAACTTAAATTTGGTAAATCTGAAGGCAGCAAACCTGTATTCCTGAATGTCTATGTTCAGATTCAAAATGTATTTGATACAAGAAATATCGTAAGTATCTACCGCTACACCGGAAATGCTGATGATGATGGTTATCTTGCTTCTGCAGTTGGTCAGTCTCAAATCCCATTGCAAACAGATCCAACCGCTTTCGTTGATCAATACAACATTAAAGTGAACGATCCATCAAACTACAGCCTTCCAAGAAGAGCAAGGATCGGTGTTAAACTTGATTTTTAATCATTAATTAAACAAAGAAAAAAAATAACCAAAATATGATGAAGCGCTCTATAATCACCAACTTTTCTCTGGCCTGTGCAGTAATCCTGGGTACACTTGGATTGCCGGCTACAGCCAAAGAAAACGTGGGCGTTACAGGAAACTCCAATAAGAATAGTGCTATTGCTGCTAACTGTAACCCAACCACTGCACAGGCTGATCTCGACATCAATAACGTCCGTACTACTGTCCTCGTAGGAGGAGATATGTGGTGGGATCTTTCAAATGCTAAATATGAAGTTCCTATCGGTACTAACAAACATGCCCTGTTCGCAGGTGCATTGTGGATTGGTGGTATCGATGCCGGTGGACAAATTAAAGTTGCCGGTCAAACATATCGCCAGACAGGTATCGACTTCTGGGGTGGACCTATTGATACTAATGCTGTAAATATTACTCCTGATAAATGTCAGGCATACGACAAGCATTGGAAGGTAACTAAACAAGAAGTCCTTGACTTTATAAATGATCCTAATGCCGCTACCAATGATATCAAGAATTGGCCAGGTAATGGTGACCCTACATCTAATGAAGGATATTTTCTAGCTCCTTACATTGATGTAAACAATGATAATGAATATGACTACCGTGATGGTGATTATCCAGGATACAATTTCGGTGGCGATTATCCATCAGTTCCAGGTACCATTAAAACTGTTTGTAACGATTATATTTTCGGTGACAAAACACTTTGGTGGGTATTCAACGACGTAGGTAATGCTCACACTGAAACAAGTTCAGATCCTATCGGTCTTGAAATCCGTGCTCAGGCATTCGGTTTCAAAACCAATGATGAGATCAACAACATGACTTTCTACAAGTATCAAATCATCAACCGTTCCACTCTTACTCTTACACAGACTTATTTCGGTCAATGGGTAGATCCGGATTTGGGAAATGCTGTTGATGATTATGTAGGTTGCGATGTTCCTCGTGGTTTAGGTTTCTGCTACAATGGTGATGCTGACGATGAAACTGCTTCAGGTTATGGTTTAAATCCTCCTGCTATTGGAGTTGACTTCTTTCAGGGACCTTTGGCAGATGTTAATGACGGTGTAGATAATGACCGTGATGGTTGTATTGACTGTACCTTCATTGATTCAGCTGGAGTTACACTTACTTATGACGATAACATTCTTGGTGAGCAAATCATCATGTCTAAATTCGTTTACTATAATAACGTAAATAACTCACCTATCGGTAACCCTAACGGATTTACTGATTTCTACAATTATCTTCGTGGTATCTGGTTAGATAACCAACCAATTACTTATGGTGGCGACGGAAGAAATGCCGGTGCACCGGTTTGTGACTTCATGTTCCCTGGTACAACTGACCCTGACAATTTCCCAACATTAGGAGAATGGTCTGAATTTACTGCAGGTAACCCACCTGAAGATCGTCGATTCCTGCAATCAGCCGGAACATTTACTCTTACTCCTGGTGCAGTTAACTACATCACTACCGGAGTTGTTTGGGCTCGTGCTCAGCAAGGTGGTCCGCAAGCTTCTGTTGATCTTATGAAACTTGCAGATGACAAAGCTCAGGCATTGTTTGATAATTGCTTCAAGTTGATCGATGGTCCGAATGCACCTGATATGTCAATTCGCGAATTAGACAAACGTTTGATCCTTTCTTTAACTAATTATGATACTTCAGCAGTTGAATTGTATGATCAGATTGACCCAACAATTGTTGGTGTTCCTGAGGATGACGCACGTTTCAAATTCCAGGGATATCAGATATTCCAGTTGAAAGATGCTTCTGCAACCACTTCTGATATTGGAAATCCTGACCGTATCCGTTTGGCTCAACAAGTTGATATTAAAGATGGAGTTGCTCAAATCGTTAACTTTAGTTTCGATCCTGCTCTCAATGCAAACATTCCGATGGAAATGGTAAATGGTTCTGATAAAGGAATCAATCACACATTTGTTATCACTCAGGATTTATTTGCTACTGGAAATACCGCGTTGATCAATCACAAGACCTATTACTTTACTGTTGTTGCTTATGCATACAACCAGTACAAGAAATATGATCCAAATGATCCAGCTGCACTGGATGGTCAGAAAAAACCTTACCTGGCTGGTCGTAACAACATCAAAACTTATAGCGCAATTCCACATATTCCAACTCCTGAAAATAGCGGCCAAGTATTGGGCTCAGACTATGGTGATGGTCCAAGAATTAAGCGTATCGAAGGACAAGGTAATGGTGGTATGATTCTCGACTTTGCAAATAGCTACGAAAATGATATCCTCAATGCACCTTATCGCGTTCGTGAACCTGAGTATGTTGGTGGAAATGGGCCATTACCAATCAAAGTTTATGATCCGGTTTTAATTGAAAACTACAACTATGAAACTCGTTTCAATGGAGTAACTGATACTGATACCTGGAAAATGTCTAATCTTTCAACTAACACTACTGTTGATTCTGAAAGAAGTCTTGGACAAAACAATGAGCAGGTATTCCCTGAGTGGGGACTAAGTGCTAATATCAAAAATGTACTTGAAGCTGGAAAGCCTGGTGCTGAAAACAATGGATTACTCGAATCGTCTGTTGAATTCTCTGATGAAGATCTGAAATGGTTAGCTCCATTAGTTGATGCTGAAGATGCTTCTGCAGAAGACTGGATCCTTTCAGGTGCAGGTGGAACTTACGGTGGTCTTGATGATATTCAGGCTTATGAAACCATGGTAGATGGTACCTGGGCTCCATACAAATTGACTTCTAAAACTTATCCAGGACCAAAATGGTCAGGTATTGCTGAAGCACAGATTTCACTTTCTCCGGGAGGTAACTCTAAGACTTCAATTGCTAGTGTTGATATCATCATCACTTCTGATAAGAGCAAATGGACAAGATCACCTGTTTTTGAAATTGGTGGTGGTACTACCGGTGCAGGAACAATTGGTTCTGCAAAAGCATTCGACTTGCGTAAATCACCTTCAATCGATAAAAATGGAAACCCTGATGGTACCGGCGATGGTATGAGCTGGTTCCCTGGTTATGCTGTGAATCTTGAAACTGGTGAGCGTTTAAATATTGCTTTCGGTGAAAATTCTATTTTAGGTGGTGAAAATGGTGGTGACATGAAATGGAATCCAACATCAACGCAATTTGATAACACAATCAGTCCTCCTGAGCCAGTATTTGGTGGTATGCATTACATCTATGTATTTGGACACAATGGTGATGCAACATTCAATGTAACTGTTAACGGAACTCCGACTGCATTCCTTGCTGATGTTGCTCATTATGATGAAGGAAAATCAATTAAAGACCTTGCACAACTTGGTGCAGGTGAATATCCAGGTGTTCCTTCTGCCAATACTACAGCTAAAAGAAATCTTTGGAAAGATGCGATGTATGTAAGCATTCCAATGCTTTCTGAAGACTTCTCTAGTCTGAACCTTCCTGAAGGAATTCCTGCAGATGTGAAAGTAAGATTACGCGTTGCAAGAAGCTATAGAACTTATGCTACTGCTGATGTATTGAAAAGCAATCAGTCATTAACTAGCGGTTCAACTTACTATATTGCTTCTGCTCCTGTGACTTATGATGGTACAACCTATACTGAAGTAGGTGATTCATTTGTTGCAGGTACTGTTACAGTATTTACAGGTGGTGGAACAGTTACTACTACTGCTCCTGCAAACGGATTTGATCCGTTGTATACTTTCGGTACTGCTGATCTTGCAAATACAACAGACAATGTAAGTGCTGCAACTACCGCTCTCGATCTGATCAATGTTGTTCCTAACCCATACTATGCATTCTCAGGATACGAAGTATCGCAGTTGGATAACAGAATCAAAATCACGAATCTTCCTCCTTTGTGTACTGTTACAATATTCACTAAAAATGGTACTTTAATCAGGAAATTCAACAGAGACGTTGCTAAAGATAATTCAGAAGGTGTCGTGTATGATCCTGCGGTTCCTAATACAGAAACTTCAATTGATTGGGATCTGAAAAACCAGAAAGGTGTTCCTGTTGCCTCCGGTATGTATCTGATACACATTGAAGCTCCCGGCCTAGGTGAGAAAACACTGAAATGGTTCGGTATGATCAGGCCAATTGACCTTGATACATTCTAACAGGAAATTAACTTAAACACGAACCTCATTAACCAATCAACATATGAAGCAATATATAAAACCTATATTAACCAGTTTACTCACTGCATCCCTGCTCGCTGTAGTAGTACCTGCTCAGGCAGGTAACGAAGACCGTGCCGGTCAGGCAGGTGCATCTGAGTTGCTGATAAACCCATGGACCAGAAGTTCTGGTTGGGGTGGATTGAACATTGCAAATGTCAGAGGCATGGAAGCACAGTTCAATAACGTAGCGGGTCTTGCATTTACTAAGAAAACAGAAATAGCGTTTTCTTATACAAACTGGCTTAAAGGAGCCGATATCAAGATTAACTCATTCGGTTTTTCTCAGAAAGTTGGAGAAACAGGAGTGCTGGCACTTGGTGTTATGTCAATGAATTTTGGAGATATTCAGGTAACTACCGTTGATCAACCGGAAGGTGGTATCGGTACCTATACCCCTCAATTCATCAACCTGGGTCTTTCTTATGCAAAAGCATTCTCCAATAGTATTTACGGAGGTATGACTGTAAGAGTGATTTCTCAATCAATATCTGATGTGAAAGCTCAAGGTGTTGCGTTTGATGCCGGTATCCAGTATGTGACCGGAACAAATGAAGCAAAAGACAATTTGAAATTTGGTATATCATTGAAGAACGTTGGAACTCCAATGCGTTTCTCAGGTGATGGACTTTCTTTCAGAGGAAATCCTCCTGTAGAAGCTACTTATCAGTTAACAATTCAGTCACGTGCAGAGAAGTTTGAATTACCTTCTTTGGTAAATATTGGTGCTTCTTATGATTATAAAATCATGGAAAATCACCGTTTGACCGGAGTTGCTGCATTCACTTCTAATTCGTTTACCAACGATCAATTCGGTCTTGGAATTGAATATGCTTTCAAAGAAATGTTCTCTCTTCGTGGAGGATATGTATTTGAAAAAGATATGTCAAGTGATGAAGATCGCGCAACTGCAATGTCGGGTTTAAATGCTGGTGTATCAGTTGATTTGCCACTAGGTAAAAGTGGAAAGAAATTCGGAATTGATTATTCTTATAAATCAACTGAATTCTTCGACGGATGCCATAGCATTGGTGCCAGAATCATCCTCTGATAAAAAAAAGAATTATCTTTGCTAAATGAAAGAGGACCCTTACCCAAGGGTCTTCTTTCATTTTATTGTGTTTAGTAATAATTGATTAAAACGTAAAAAAATGAGCCAGGTGAACTATTTTACAGAGGAAGGTCTTAAGAAATTACAAGACGAACTCAATCACTTGAAAACTATTGAAAGACCCAGCATTTCAAGACAAATCGCAGAAGCCCGTGAAAAAGGTGACTTGTCGGAAAATGCCGAATATGATGCAGCCAAAGATGCACAAGGGTTGCTTGAATTGAAGATCTCTAAATTGGAAGAATTGATGGCAACAGCACGTTTGCTTGATGAATCCAAAATTGATATTTCTAAGGTTTCTGTTCTTTCTAAAGTTAAAATCAGAAATGTTGCCAATAAAGCTGAAATGACCTACACCCTGGTTACTGAAAATGAAGCTGATCTTAAGTCAGGAAAGATTTCGGTGACATCCCCAATTGGAAAAGGTTTACTCGGAAAGAAAAAAGGGGATCAGGTTGATATTGCCGTGCCTTCAGGATTGATGAAATTCGAAATTATTGATATTACCAGATAAATCATGGCATCTGTATTTTCTCGTATCGTCTCAGGCGAAATTCCGGCATATAAAATTGCTGAGAATGAAAAATTTTTGGCTTTTCTGGATGTGAATCCATTAGCTAAAGGACATACATTGGTAATTCCTAAAGCTGAAATCGATTATATTTTTGATTTGGAAGATCCGGATTATCTGGAACTGATGGCCTTCGCGAAAAAAGTGGCTGTTGCACTTCGTAAATCTGTGCCCTGCATACGTATTGGCGTAGCTGTTATTGGTCTCGAAGTGCCTCATACTCACATTCACCTCATTCCTTTAAATACCATGTCTGATATCAATTTTTCTTTACCTAAACTGACGCTTCCTACCGAGGTGATGCAGGAAACAGCTGCCAAAATTAAAGCAGCATTATAAAAACGATTACCCTTTTCTATCTGGGTTTTCTTGCAGAAAAGCCTTCCAGCCACTGAAAGATTTGCTCTTTTGTCCTGATTTTGTAGCAACATTGCCGTTTTGAAAATAGTGACATACTGCAGCTCCTAATCCATCCGTTGCATCCAGAAACTTAGGCATTTCTTCAAATTGCAATAGGGATTGCAACATAGCAGCAACCTGTTCCTTAGAAGCATTCCCATTCCCTGTAATCGATTGCTTTATTTTTTTTGGGGAATATTCAAAAACAGGCATGTTCCTCGATAATGCGCCGGCAATTGCAACTCCTTGAGCACGACCTAGTTTTAGCATCGATTGCACATTCTTACCAAAAAAAGGCGCTTCAATTGCTAACTCATCAGGATGGTACTCATCAATCAATCCTACAGTCCGCTCAAATATTTTTTTTAATTTAACATGATGGTCATCGAACTTTGATAAATCAATAATCCCCGCCGAAACCAACGTCATCGCATTGCCCTTCAATGCAATTATGCCGTAACCCATAATGTTGGTGCCCGGATCAATTCCTAAAATAACTTTATCAGTCGCCATTCGTACCGTCAAAGTTATAGAAGTTCTGTCGCATGAGCGGGATTTTTTTCTAACATTGTTAACCGATTTGGTAACGATGAATAGTAGCTCACGGCATTTTGTCATTAATCTGGTCAAGTCTATACTTGCCCTGGGCTCTGCCTATTTTATTTATGTTAAAATTATTTCCAGACCCGACTTTGATGAAATGGTGGCTGGTATTAAATCGGCCCTGCTGAACCCGAATAATAGTTTTATCCTTATTACAGTAGGCCTGTTGATGTTGGTAAACTGGCTTCTTGAAACAGGCAAATGGAAGTTGCTGTTGCAAAGGTTTTATCCTGCCGGATGGCTCTCCTGCTTTCGTGCAGTTATGAGTGGAGTTACGGTAAGCATTTTTACTCCAAACAGAACCGGTGAATTTGCAGGCAGAGTGATGCACATGGAAAGTGGTTCCAGAATAAAAGGAGCTATTGCCGCAATTATCGGGAGTATGAATCAATTATTGGTGACCATCATCGCAGGTGGAATGGGCCTGCTGTTCTCTCTCAACGATTTTATGAATGAAGACAAGGTAGTAATACAACTTGTTGGAGCACTAATTTTGATCGGTATGATAGGTTTGATCATTATTTATTTCAGACTACCATTATTGGGAAAGATAATTGCTAAAACAAATGCCTTGAAAAAACTGGCTTTATATGCCAGGATTTTTAGCTTGTATACCAAATATGATTTGTTAAAATTAACGATGTTATCGGCCTTTCGTTACTTGGTTTTCTCTTACCAGTTTATTTTAATGCTTGAATTTTTTGGCGTTTCATTGCCCTATCTGGAAGCCATGCGTTTCATAACCCTGATTTATCTGGTAATGGCGGTTGTGCCAAGTATTGCACTGTCTGAATTAACTGTCAGAGGTTCTGTCGCACTCTATTTTTTATCACCTGCTGCTGCTAACCCGGCAGCAATTTTAGCTGCAACATCAGTGCTGTGGCTTATTAATCTCGCAATTCCTGCTATTTTGGGAGCGCTATCTGTATTTTATTTCCGGCTTAACAGATGATGGTTCCACTTGAAATAATTTTTTCACTTATCGCTGTGATCATAGCACTAAGCTATGTAACCTGGGTCGCCCGAAATAATTTGGCCTGGATAAAATATGTGAACAGAAAACCAGTGTCACCATCAGGACAAAATACATCCGTCTCTGTTATCATTGCAGCCAGAAATGAGGAATCTCAAATAGGAAGCCTTTTGCAGGATTTACTCACGCAAAATTATCCTCCTGCAAAATTTCAGGTTATTATCAGTAACGATTTTTCTACCGATAAAACTGCAGATGTGTGCAACGCCATTACGCATAAGTTTCAACAATGTGGCATACAATTTCTACTTATTAACGCAACAGAAAATCAACTGTCCGGTAAAAAAGCAGCACTCGAACGTGCAATTAAAATGGCAACAGGTGATCTTATTCTGACAACTGATGCCGATTGTTCCGTATCTCCGGATTGGATTGCATCATTTGCTGCAAAATTTGCGGAGTCTTCCGCTCAGATGATAACCGGTTTTGTAAAGCTGCATGATGGTGAAAATTTGTTTGCCAAATTGCAGGCTATCGATGTGCTTAGTCTCTCTGGTATTGGAGCAACGTCTGTAATTAATAATAAACCACTAATGTGCAATGGTGCGAACCTTGCCTTTACCAAAGCAGCTTTTTCAGATGCCGGAGGTTATGATTATGGAAGCGATCAGCCCGGTGGCGACGATACGTATCTGATGTTTAAAATAAATGAGCTGTTTCCGGGTAAGGTTGTTTTTAATGAGGATCCGAAATCGATTGTCATTACAAACCCTCAGCCGGATTTGAATCATTTTGTACGGCAACGAGTTCGGTGGGCTTCTAAAGTTAAGTATTACAAAGAGTCGTATGTTAAAGCCACCGGGTTGCTGATTTTTGCTGTTAACCTGGTGTTGTTGCTCGTTGCTTTATTAGCAGTGATAGGAAGTATGAACTGGATCATTGCCCTGGCAATATGGATTTTAAAAGCAACTGCTGATTTACTCTTCTTGTTTCATCTCGCGACATTTACCGCTCAACTTCGGCTTTTATTTGTATTTTTACCTGCTCAAATTCTGTATCCTTTTTATTCATTGGCAGGCACCTTTATTGCCATGAAAAAAACTAATTATGAATGGAAGAACAGAAACTATAAAAGTCAGTAATGAACTCAGGTAAACCGGTAACCCCTTCAGCGATTCTTTGGATGCGTCTCCGGAAAAACTTTCCTGCAATGGCTGGTTTGGTGATTATAGTTTTTGCAGTATTCATTTCGCTTTTTGCCTATGTGGTTATGCCCGATCAGTCGCCGAATGCCAATGAAATGAATCTTTCATTAAGTATTTTACCTCCCGGAACTACCGTTCAAATGATTCGTGTTCCGGTCAAAGTGCAGTTGGAAGAAGCAGGAGTTTTGGATAAGATTTTCACAGGTACACCAGCTACTTTCAAGTCAATTCCGGTTGATTCTGTTTGGCTAAAAAATGATACCGTTTATTTTCTTGGTTTCGGAAGTAATGCGGAAAATTCTATGTTGGTAGAAAAACAACCGCTCGCTGAAATGTTTACCGGTACCAGGGATTTTCAATTACAAAACGGTGAACTTAAGTGGGTCAGCTATTCAGGAGAAAAACAATCAATTGCACAATCTGAAATTTCTGCGCAATTTCTTAAGGAGAGAATTGCTGACCGGAAATTTATTCTTGGAACCGATCGGTTTGGACGCGATTTGTTTAGCAGGATTTTGGCAGGCACCAGAGTGTCGATGGCAGTTGGATTAATTGCTGTAGTTATTTCTTTGATCATAGGAATTCTTCTTGGCTCGCTGGCAGGATTTTTCAGAGGAAGAACTGATGATTTTATTATGTGGATCACCAGTGTGGTGTGGTCAATTCCAACATTGTTATTGGTAATAGCTATAACAATGGCTCTTGGAAAAGGATTTGCTCAGGTCTTTATCGCAGTGGGTCTGACTATGTGGGTGGAAGTTGCAAGAGTTGTGAGAGGTCAGATTTTTAGTCTGCGTGAAATGGAATTTGTTGAAGCAGGAAAAGCTTTAGGATTTACGAACGCAAGAATCATCAGAAAACATGTGTTGCCAAATATATTGAGTCCTGTAATTGTTATAGCCGCCTCGAATTTTGCTTCTGCAATTTTACTCGAAGCCGGATTGAGTTTTTTAGGAATGGGAGCTCAACCACCAACTCCGTCCTGGGGGATGATGATCAAAGAAAATTATGGTTACATAGTTGTTGATGCAGCTTATCTGGCAGTATACCCCGGCATTGCTATTATGCTCATGGTTTTAGCATTTACCTGGTTGGGCAATGGCTTACGCGATGCTGTTGACTCAAAATTTTAAACGGTTGCTTCAACTAAAATGCAATAATAATTTCCAGGCATCGTCTGTTTTTCCAGCTTGAATGAGTGCCTTCGCAGCTAAATGCAGTGCCTTATTTTTTGATTCCGGATTGGATGCAAATACCGCTGACAAATTTTTTATTTCTTCCATATTACCAAATTCGGATATAGCCGACTTATCGGGGAGAGCTTCAACATTTCCCAATTGTCCCAGATCATTTCCACTTAAGACATCACTGTTACGGATGTATGCCGGAATCTGATCTATTCCAATTCCCATTTTTAAATTTGGCTTGGTAACTTCAAAAAGCGCATCTCCGGATGCACGGCAATAGTAATCCTGGCCACATCTTCCAACCAGATCAATTTTATGAGGATCGATTCGTCCTTCACTGTCCATTACATCTTCATTGATGTGCATGAGCAGAATTTCACATATAATTAAATTACCTGCCCCACCTTCAGTCCCTGTTTCAATCACCTGCTTTACCTTGCACTCAAATTGTACAGGTGATTCTTTAACTCGGAATGGTTTTACAAGCTGTGATGGAATAGGTGTAAATCCTGCTTTTATAAATTCACTCACACCTTTCGGGTATTCACAACTCGACAAAGATGCCTGATGAACCATGTTATAACTCACAACGTTTATAACAACCTCCATATTTTCATATACGTTTTCAAGCGTATGTTTTATGGTGTTGTCGCGCACACGGCGTGCGGGACTGAAAATTAATGTCGGAGGTTTCGAACCAAAAGCATTAAAAAAGCTATACGGACTTAAATTCGGATTACCCTGATTGTCGATGGTACTGGCAAAAGCAATAGGGCGGGGGGCAACTGCACTTAACATGTGTGCATGAAATTGCCCTGTTTTAATTTCTTTGGGATCAATTGTTATCATGCGCTAAAGGTACTGAATCATCAGTTTTGGTGTTTCGCATGACTCTACTTTTCTGAAAAAAAACCAATAATTGCCGGAATTATGAAATATTTCCTACTTTTGCAGCCGCTGAGGTTTTTTAAGGCTTCAGAAATTGTTCTTTAAATGCGCATGTGGCGTAATTGGTAGCCGCGCCAGACTTAGGATCTGGTGCTTCACGGCGTGGGGGTTCGAGTCCCTCCATGCGCACTCTTAAAAGGCTGTTTCTAAAAGAAACAGCCTTTTTTATTTTTTAATTCTTCTTTTACAGTAGTTATATATTTGAAATACAGATAGTTGTTACTTTGCTAAATTTACTTTCAAACACTGCTTTTTACCTTAGTAAACCCTGCTTCAAATCGGAAATCTGCTTAAAAATGCTTAATTTTGCACCGCCAAATTGAGATTTGTAGCTCACTTTTGCATTAAACCCAATTATACTTCGATAAAAAACTAAATAATTTATAAGCATCGTTAAAATGAACATTACCAGAGAAGAGATCGGTACACTGAATGAAATTTTAAAAATTAATCTGACACCGGAAGATTATACCGAAAAGGTTGAATCCGAATTAAAAAAGTATCAGAAATCAATGAACTTACCTGGATTTCGTCCCGGACATGTTCCCGTTGGTCTAGTGAAAAAGAGATATGGAAAGTCGATACTTATCGATGAATTAAATAAAATTGTTTCAGGTTCTATTGAAAGTTATATCACCGAGCAAAAACTTGATCTGCTTGGAAGTCCAATTCCTCAGCCTTCTAACGATAGCATTAACAATTGGGACGCTCCGGGTAATTTTGAATTTATTTTTGAAATAGGACTGGCTCCTCAATTCAGTTTAACATTGCCTCCATCTCAGACATTTACTTCCTATGAAATAATTGTTGAAGAAGATAAAATCACTCAATATGTAGATGATATCCGCAGGAAATATGGTAAGTTTTCCAATCCGGAAGCTTCTAATGAATTAACGATTTTCTATGGTGACTTTGCAGAGCTCGACGCTGCCGGTGCTGTTAAAGAAGGTGGAATCATCAGCCGTTCTACATTATCAGTGGAATCAGTTAAAGATGATGCAGTGAAAAAATCACTGATCGGACTGAAAAAAGATGATACAGTTAAAGTCAATTTAGCTGTTGCCTTTAACAATGATGCCGATGAAATTGCACATATGCTGAATCAACCGGTCGACAAAGTATCAGGAATTAATTCGGACTTCAATTACACTATCGATACCGTAAATCAGGTAGAGAAGGCTGAAATGAATCAGGAGTTTTTTGATAAGATATATGGGGAGAATGTTGTTACGGATGAAGCCGGTTTCCGTGAGAAAGTGAGAGCGGAAATTGCCGGAATGTATGTTCAGGATACTGACATGAAACTCAAACACGACATTGAAGATCACCTGTTGGATGAATTAAGCCTAAAACTACCAGATGCATTCCTTCAGAAATGGTTACAGACTGCCGTTGAAAAACCGCTTACTCCCGAGCAAGTGGAAAAAGAATATGGTGGTTATTCCAGAGGTATGAAATTGCGTCTGATCGAAAACCGGATTTTCCGCGACCAGAATATGAATATTTCTCAGGATGAAATTCGTGAAATGGCTAAACAATATATCCTCCACCAGTTTTCAGGATATTCAGCTGGCTTAACCGATGAAATCATGACCGGTCTGGTAAACCGTTATCTTGAAAAAAGAGAGTCTGTGGAGCGGATTATTGAAACCCTTTCCGACAGAAAAGTGTTTAATTACCTGAAATCTGTTGTTAATACCAATGTTATTAAGGTTTCCTACGATGAATTCCTTAGAATTGTTAAAGAACATCAGCACGCACATTAATTTCCCTTTTTCAAAAAAAATACTCAATTTTACATTCTAACTTAAAAAAACAGTTATGGACTACGGAAAAGAATTTGAAAAGTATGCAGTAAAGCACCGCGGGCTTAATAGTATGCACGTTGGTTCGTATATTAACTCTGTTTATGCCAATTATATTTCTCCTACAATCATTGAAGAACGTCAGCTGAATGTTGCTACCATGGACGTTTTTTCAAGATTAATGATGGACAGAATCATTTTCATGGGTGTTCCAATTAACGATTATGTTGCCAATATTATTCAGGCTCAATTGCTGTTTCTGGAATCTGCCGATGCAAAAAGAGATATTCAGATTTATGTAAATAGCCCCGGAGGCAGCGTTTATGCCGGTTTAGGGATCTATGATACAATGCAGTTTATTGGTCCCGATGTTTCTACCATCTGTACCGGAATGGCTGCATCAATGGCTGCCGTACTTATGTGTGCCGGTACCAAAGGAAAACGTTCCGCTCTTAAGCATGCCCGCATTATGATTCATCAGCCAATGGGTGGTGCTGAAGGTCAGGCTTCTGATATCGAAATTACAGCTCGTGAAATTCAAAAACTGAAAAAAGAACTCTACGAAATTATTTCAATTCACTCAGGCAAACCATATGATGATGTCTGGAAAGATTCTGATCGCGATTACTGGATGACTGCCGATGAATCTAAAGAATACGGAATGATTGATGAAGTGCTTACAAGAAATAAAAATACCACTAAGTAATAGTTTAGCTTTTGAAAAATAATAAAGAAATAAAATGCTCCTTTTGTGGCCGCGATAAAAGCGCCACTAATGTACTGATCGCCGGTATGTCCGGACATATCTGTGATCAGTGCATTACTCAGGCTCAGCAAATTGTTAATGAAGAATCTGCTGAGAAACTGAAAAGCTCTATTTCCACCAGCCTTCAGTTGTTGAAGCCTCTGGAAATTAAAGAATTTCTTGATCAGTATGTGATTGGACAGAATGAAGCCAAGAAGGTTATTTCTGTTGCTGTTTACAATCACTACAAACGACTTATTTATCGTGCCCGTCAGAAAGAAGATGTTGAAATTGATAAGTCCAATATTATTTTAGTTGGTGAAACCGGAACCGGTAAAACACTCCTTGCACGTAGTATTGCCCGCATGCTGAAAGTTCCTTTTTGTATTGCCGATGCTACAGTTTTAACAGAAGCAGGTTATGTTGGTGAAGATGTTGAAAGCGTTTTGACCCGCTTACTCCAGGCTGCTGATTATGATGTTGCCGCTGCTGAAAGAGGAATTGTTTACATCGATGAAATCGACAAAATAGCCCGCAAATCCGATAACCCTTCTATTACCCGTGATGTTTCCGGTGAAGGTGTGCAACAAGGCCTCCTGAAAATGCTGGAGAATACTATTGTGAATGTGCCTCCTCAGGGTGGAAGAAAACATCCGGAGCAGAAAATGATTGCTGTGAATACACAAAACATTCTTTTCATTTGCGGTGGTGCTTTCGATGGTATCGATAAAATTATTGCACGAAGAATGCAAACTTCTGCTATTGGTTTCGGCTCAGGCAAAGACCTTAACGAAATTGATCGTGAAAATATGATGCAATATATTTCTCCAGTCGATTTAAAAACATTTGGTCTTATTCCTGAATTAATCGGTCGATTGCCTGTTGTAACCCATCTGTTACCTCTCGATAAAGCTACATTACGTTCCATTCTCACTGAACCTAAAAATGCACTCATGCGTCAGTATGAACGCCTTTTTGAAATGGAAAACATTAAACTGAAATTTGATGATGATGTGCTCGATTTTATTGTTGATAAAGCCATGGAATTCAAATTGGGGGCACGTGGATTGCGTTCCATCTGCGAAGCAATTATGCTCGATCTGATGTTTGAAACTCCATCTTCCGGTAAAGAAGGTACTGTGAAGGTGACTTTGAAATATGCTGTCGAAAAGGTTAATAAATCCAATATCAGTAAGCTGAAAGTTGCCTGATATTTTTATTGCTTTTAAATAACGATGTGGTAAATACACATCCAAACCTAAAATCACTTCTTATTATAGGTAATGAACGAATAAGGCCATTGGTTTTTCTCATCGCCTTCATGCCGTTCCCTGCTGATTTCTTCCCACTCCGATGATTTGATTTCAGGGAAGAAAGTATCTCCTTCAAAAGCATGATGTATTTGTGTGATGTAAAGTGTATCTGCCAAGGGTAATGTACATTCAAAAATTTGTGCCCCGCCAATAATGAAAATTTCTTCTTGTCCGGAACATTGCATCATTGCTTCTGTAAAATTCTGAGTTACTATACAGCCATCTGCAAGGTAATCGGTTTGTCGGGTAATAATTACAGATGTCCGTCCCGGTAACGGTTTACCAATCGATTCAAAAGTCTTTCTTCCCATGATCATATGATGACCCATGGTGAGTGTTTTGAAATGCTTCAGATCGGCAGGAAGATGCCAGGGTAATCCGTTATCGCGACCAATCAGCCGGTTCTCATCAAATGCAACAATAAGTGAAATTTTCATGTTCGAAATTTACACAGCAACAGCTGCTTTTATTGCCGGATGAGGTTCATATCCCGAAAGGAAAAAATCGTTATACTGAAATTCGAAAATATTTTTAATTAATGGATTGATGCGCATCAAAGGCAACTGTTTAGGATCACGACTCAATTGTAAATTAACCTGATCGAAGTGATTGTTGTAAATATGCACATCACCGAAAGTATGTATGAATTCTCCGGGTTTCAGATTGCAAACTTGTGCAACCATCAGTGTTAATAAGGAATAGGAAGCTATATTAAATGGAACCCCAAGGAATAAATCTGCACTTCGCTGATATAATTGACAGGATAATTTACCATCAGCCACGTAAAACTGAAAAAGGATATGGCAGGGTGGGAGTGCCATTTTCTCAATAAAACCAACATTCCAGGCATTTACCAAAAGCCGGCGTGAATCCGGATTTTTTTTGATCTGATCTATAAGATTGGTGATCTGATCAACATGTCCGCCTTCAGGAGTTGGCCACGAACGCCATTGATAGCCATAAACCGGTCCCAGATTCCCATCGGCATCAGCCCATTCATTCCAAATACTGACCCCATTCTCAGTCAGGTAACGAATATTGGTGTCGCCTTTCAGAAACCAAAGTAATTCATGAATAATTGATTTTACATGCAATTTCTTGGTGGTAACCATCGGAAATCCTTCTTCCAGATTAAATCGCATCTGATATCCAAAAACACTCCGTGTGCCGGTTCCTGTCCGGTCGCTTTTATCTGCACCATGGTTCATGACATGGCGAAGTAAATCGTGGTATTGTTTCATAACTGAGGGGTTTTCAAGGGCAAAGTTAACTAAAGATGCCTGTTTTTGGATTGTTTTTAACTGATTTGAATGGTAGTTATTATCAACTACGCTGAATCAAAGGAGTTTATTATTGTTTGACCGGAGTTTCAGCATTGGAATTCAGGCTTGCCAGATTTTTTTTCGCTAAGGTAAAATCCGGTGTATCTGTAATTGCTTTTGTAAATGATTCTTTTGCAAGTTCTTTTTTACCCAGTTCCAAATACAACACCCCCATCAGATTCTCAGCAGCAGAGTGGTATGAAACTTCCATATTTTCGCCTTGTTCGGTACTTATAATTACTTTCTCTTTTTTTGCATCCGGATGAACCGAAACCTTCGAAGCTGTTAAAGCACACTCGCCTAAGCGCTTTAAACTGTATTGAAGTGTTGCTAGCTGATAACCATGTTCCGGTGAGCCGGAGGCTGTAAACAACGACTCAAACAACGGAAGCGCGGCCTTAACATCACCTAAGTTCCGGTAGGAATAAGCTTGTATTTCTTTCAGAACATCACGCTGAGGTGCTTTTTCTGCTGCTATAATAGCCTGCTGATAAGCACCCATCCTGAAGTAAAGGTTAGCCAGGGAATCGTAATGCGTTGTTACCTGTGGCTGCATGGCTATAACTTCGAATAAGGCATTCTTTGCCACATCAAGATCATTGAATAGCACTGCGTTACGGTACCTCGACCAAACCTGGGTGGTATCAGAAACTTTGTTTTTTTGTGCCGATACTGCTGTTACAATGGTAAAAAACAGAAGGGTAAAGAAGATTTTTTTCATACTGGGTTGTTTATAAAAAATGAAATGCAAATTTCCCAAAAAGCCTTAACTTTGACAAGTCCAGATGAAATAAGGATTTCGGACGCTTTTTAAATGGATAAATACCTTGCTCAGTTAAATGAATCGCAACGGGATGCCGTACTTTGTATGGATGGTCCTGTGATGATAATTGCCGGTGCCGGATCAGGGAAAACCAGGGTTCTGGTTCACCGTATCGTTCACATGATGCAGAATGGAGCCGATCCGTTCAATATTCTCTCGCTGACTTTTACCAATAAGGCTGCCAGAGAAATGAAATCAAGGATTGCTCATGTTGCAGGTGATGAAGCACGCAATTTGTGGATGGGAACCTTTCACTCCGTGTTTGCTAAACTGCTTCGCGTGGAAGCACCCAAAATTGGTTATCCTTCTTCGTTCACGATTTATGATACCGATGATGCCAAAAATCTGATTAAAGACATTGTCAAAGATCAGGGACTCGACGAAAAAATTTATAAACCAGGATTGGTTTACAATAGAATTTCATCAGCAAAAAATAATCTCTATTCCTGGAAAGATTATCAGGAAAACAGCGAGCTCACTACCGATGATAAACATGCAGGCAAACCCCATTTAGGTTTGTTATACGAAATTTATCAGAAGCGCCTCTTCAAATCCGGCGCAATGGATTTTGATGATCTTCTCTTCAATACTTTTGTTTTGCTCAATAATTTTCCGGAATTGCTTCATAAGTATCAGAATAAATTTAAATACATTCTGGTTGATGAGTTTCAGGATACCAACTATGCGCAGTATGTTATTGTGCGGAAACTGGCCGCTCAACACGAGAATATTTGTGTTGTTGGCGATGATGCGCAAAGTATTTATGCATTCCGTGGTGCGAATATTCAGAATATTCTAAGCTTTGAATCCGATTATCCGGATTTGAAAACATTCAAGCTGGAACAAAATTATCGTTCTACTAAAATGATTGTGAATGCTGCAAATAGCCTGATTGCGAATAATCGTTCGCAGTTGAAAAAGTCGGTGTGGACCGATAATGCAGAAGGTGAATTAATCAGGCTTTTAAAAGGCTTAAGCGATAATGAAGAAGGTAATATGGTTGCCAATGCCATATTCTCAGATAATAATCAATATCAAATCCGCTATAAGGATATTGCAGTTTTGTATCGTACCAATGCACAATCCCGTTCTATGGAAGAAGCTCTTCGAAGAAAGGGAATTCCTTATAGGATCTATGGCGGCATTTCGTTTTATGCCAGAAAAGAAGTTAAAGATCTGCTGGCCTATTTTCGCCTGACTGTAAACCCGGCAGATGAAGAAGCTTTGAAACGGGTAATTAATTATCCTAAAAGAGAAATTGGAAAGACTTCTGTCGATAAGATTATAGTTGCTGCCGATCGCGAAAATTGTAGTCTATGGGAAGTGCTGGAAAGAATAAATAGTATTGAAACCGGTCTCACAGCTGCAACACGCGGACGCATTGCCGATTTTGTAGCTATGATTAAAAGTTTTTCGGTAATGCTGAAAACCAAATCAGCATTCGATCTGGCAAGCCACATCGCTATGTCAACCGGACTACTCAAAGAATTGTATGCTGACAAATCTCCCGAAGGAATCAGTCATTATGAAAATCTTCAGGAGTTATTGAACGGTATTAAGGAATTCACCGATAAAGGAACAACACCATTACCTGCTCCTTCCGGTGAACTGGAAGCCGATAACACGCTGCGGACACTTGATGTTTTCCTGCAGGATATTGCGCTCATTACCGATAAGGAAAATGATGAAACCAATGATGAAAGCGTTTCTCTCATGACCATACACGCGTCTAAAGGACTCGAATTTAAGAGCGTTTATGTTGTTGGCCTCGAAGAAAATTTATTTCCATCACAAATGGCATTGCAATCCCGGGCTGAGCTGGAAGAAGAACGACGATTATTTTATGTGGCCATTACAAGAGCTGAAAATAAGTTAACGTTGTCGTATGCTATCAGCAGATACAAATGGGGTAATCTCATCAGTTGCGAGCCCAGCAGATTTATTGGTGAAATTAATCCCGATTTTATTGATGATCAAACTGCACTTGTTGTAAAAGGTGCCGATATAAACCGTCAGCGAAACTGGAGCAGCTTTGGCAATAGTAATCGCAATGGTAAGCCTGAAGTTGTACCATCTACACCCGGACCGGGATTCAAGAAGGTAACGCAACTCAAAAAAGCACCTGTTGCAGCCGTCGCCGGAGAACCTTTTGAAGCAGATGATCCTGCTTCGATAAATGTTGGAATGACTGTTGAACATCAGAAATTTGGTGAAGGAAGTGTTACCGCTATGGAAGGGGATTTTCCTGATCTGAAAGCAACTGTTCATTTTCCCGGACATGGTCACAAACAACTTTTGCTGAAGTATGCAAAACTTAAAATTGTCAGAAACTAGATTCTTGTTTAAATTAATATAAATACTTTTTTTATGATCGAAATGGAATATAATTCCGGAAGAAACAAACTCATTATACCTGAATATGGCCGGAATATTCAGAAGCTGATCGAATATGCTGTGAGTCTCGAAGACCGTGAAGAACGAAATAAAATTGCAGTTGCAATCGTGAACGTTATGGGACAGTTAAACCCACAACTCCGCGATATAACTGATTTTAAACATAAGCTTTGGGATCACCTTTTTATTATCTCCGATTTTAAACTGGATGTCGATTCTCCCTATGAAAAACCAACTGCACTCACATACAAGGTTAAGCCTCGTGGTATTGCATATCCAACTTCCGATATTCGTTTCCGCCATTATGGCCGCATCATTGAGCAAATGATTAAAGAGGTTATGGATCTGGAAGAAACTCCGGAAAGAGAACAAATGACTGTGAACATCGCCAACTTTATGAAGATGCTTTATGTTACCTGGAATAAAGATTCTGTGGCTGATGAAGTGATTTTTGAACACCTGAGAATTTTATCAGGTGGTAAGTTGAAAGTTAAAGAAGATGTGAAGTTGCAACAGGCTATTGAACAACCGAATCGTATTCCGGTTAAGAAAGCGCCAATTCGTCAGCAGCAACGAACAAAAGCAAGAATGCCGAATGGTGGAAATGGTAAAAATTACAGAAAAGGTTGATATAAATATTTATGGGAAATAGTTTCGAAGTAACAGGTGGCCTGACTCTTAAAGGTGATATAATTCCTCAAGGAGCAAAAAATGAAGCACTGCAAATTATATGTGCAGTGTTATTAACGCCTCAGCCTGTAACAATCAGCAATATTCCTGATATCAGGGATGTAAATAAATTGATTGAATTGCTCGCTAATATGGGCGTTCGTTTGACAAGAAAAGGGGAAGGGATTATAGAATTTCAGGCTGATAATGTAAATCTCGATTTTTTGGAGACTACTGATTTTGCCAAGCAAGCAGCTGCATTGCGAGGTTCTATTATGATCGTTGGACCATTGCTGGCAAGGTTTGGAAAGGCACATATTCCTAAGCCTGGTGGCGATAAAATTGGTCGCCGGAGATTAGATACCCACTTTATCGGGTTCATGAATTTGGGAGCAAAATTTGACTTCGATTCCAAAGACGAATTTTATAAGGTTGAAGCCAAAGAGCTTAAAGGAACTTATATGCTCCTTGATGAAGCTTCTGTAACCGGTACAGCCAATATTGTTATGGCTGCAGTTCTTGCCAAAGGACGAACAACGATTTACAATGCAGCTTGTGAGCCCTATATTCAGCAACTATGCAAGATGCTGAATAATATGGGAGCTAAAATTTCCGGAATCGGTTCTAATCTGCTGATCATTGACGGCGTTGATGGTCTCGGAGGTTGTTCACACCGCATGTTACCCGATATGATTGAAATTGGTAGTTTTATCGGACTGGCGGCTATGACCGGATCAGAAATTACCATCAAAGATGCAGGAATTGAACATCTGGGTGTAATCCCGGGTGTGTTCCGACGTCTGGGAATCAATATGGAGTTTCGTGGTGATGACATCCACATCCCTGCACAGGATCATTATGAGATTGATACTTTTATTGATGGCTCTATTCTTACTATTGCCGATGCCATCTGGCCCGGATTCACTCCCGATTTGCTGAGTGTGGTTCTGGTAACAGCAACTCAGGCAAATGGAACAGTGCTGATTCACCAAAAAATGTTCGAATCAAGACTCTTTTTCGTTGATAAACTAATTGACATGGGTGCCCAAATAATCCTTTGTGATCCTCATAGAGCAACTGTAATAGGACTCAACCGCAAACATGCGCTACGTGGCATACAAATGACCTCGCCTGATATCAGGGCAGGTGTGGCTTTGCTCATTGCCGCTCTTTCGGCTGATGGTAAAAGCATCATCCATAACATTGAACAAATTGACCGCGGTTACCAGAAAATCGATGAACGCTTAAATAAATTGGGTGCTAAAATTAAAAGGGTCTACTAAAATCTAAAAAGTGGTACTATTTTTGTAAATAATCACCGTCCAAAAAAACTTGAAAATCCTATGAAACGTATTAATTTGATGCTTCTGATGATTG
>CAUJFJ010000062.1 GCA_963169675.1 Bacteroidota bacterium | reverse complement strand
CTATAGAAACCCATACAAGGAGGAAAGTTCAGTGTTTTTGCCCTTACAGGGTAACCTGAAACGGGTATAATTGAACCATAAAGGGTTAAAAAAGGTTTACATAAGTGCAGAAATGTGCAAAAATGCATACATTTACGCATCCTTTAAATACTTTTATCGAATGTATAACACTATTCAAAGTCCTTATTCTGAAATAGATCAGTTTGATTTTGCCGCTGATTTCATATCTTTTTTTAATAAGATAGAGAAGGTATTAAAGACCAGTATTTTAGCGATAGTATTTGTGCCTCTGGTATTGCTTTTGATAGTAATCTACTATATCGTCATCTTTCCAATTTCCATCTATGTATTTAAAAAGATGTGCAAAGAGATAACATCGTATGGTATTTTAGTATCAAAAGAATACACCACCTACAATAAAGAAACGATTGATGCAGCCATCAACTCTCTGACAGATGATATTTCTACTTTAAACAGAACTATTGAAACATTTGGCGATAACAGTCTTCCCGGTTCGAAGTATTTATACAATATGGCACTTTCTTCCAGAAATACATTACTGAATTTAAATGAGCAATTATATATTCACCAATATGGGGATTTAAACAATATCTCCGCTTCTGAGAAAGAGGCTTATCTGGAAGAGATTTCTACACTTCAAGACAGCTGGGATTAAAATCCTACACTTCAACTCATGTTGTTTTCGCTAAAACTGGATAAAGGTACTGTCATCAAACTACCTATACCCAACAGAGAAGACCCCACACAATTTACTTATCGACCCGCGATCGTATTGAGAGAGGATGCTGATATGCTAACTGTATTAGTTTGCCCTATGACCACACAGGTTGAGAAAGCTAAAAGGCATTATACTTATTTTATTGAAATACTAAAAAGTTCTGATGAAGGTAAAAGGCTTAATCTTGATGATGATTCAGTATTAATGATTGAACGGATTGTAAAAGTAAAAAAATCAACTATTAAGAATTTTACACAGGGTGGTAAGGCTTCTAAGGCATTACTGGAAAAGATAAATACACTCTATCTGAAATTCCTGGAAGGGAAAAAGTAACCAAAAAGCTTTTTATGATTTTTAAGGCGATTTGCTTTCTCCTATCGTCGAAAACAACCGAAGCTAAAATAACTCAAATGCTAATGGCTTTGCTTCGTTAATTTTACTTCTATCGTTGCAAAAATCATAAACCTAAACCTTTTGCGGTTTGGTAGTTTACATAAACATTAGTTGAATAAACCTAAATGTAAAAACTGCAAATATTGCAAAGTGAGCGTTTACATTTTTTTGTAAAGACCGCTCTTAATTTTAGTGAGGGTTTTGCCTATTGAAGTTTTCAGCATTTCATCGATGGTGCGTGTACCTAAACTGAATTTTTTACCTGTTTCAGTGGCTTCTTTCCGGCTAAATTCTTCCGGCAAGGCATCAAAGAACTTACGTTTACTATCACCGGACAGAAATTCCATCTTGTCGTTTTGCTTTGGCAGGTTGTTGAACATTAAAATATTGTGCTGCAGATAGGTTTGCGTAATCATCAGAGCATTATTAAAATCTGCCTGTGTACAATACATGACATCTGACATTTCCGCATTTTCGACCTTGCGCATTGCAGTGAATATCATGCACAACCGGAAGGTAATCAGCCCTAACCGGAATACAATACTGGCCGCATCTTCGCCGGTGAAGATGGTCACATCTGACAGCCTGCTTCTGAAGTTACTGTTTAAGCTAACCCATTGGTCTGCACTTAACAGTATTTCTGTTGGGGAGTGTTCTAAAAAGTCAATGCTTTGCATCAAAACATCCGCTAAGTTATCGAAGTGGTCGTTGTAAATTATACCTTTGTTTTGAGGTGAAGGGTCCTGCCACTCTATTTCGTTTTTATAAGCATAGAACATAAAACGGCTGAAAAGTCCGTCTTCGGCAGATGCAATGAGCCTTGGAGCCTGTGAAGGAGTACCCGTTATCGTGATTGCCAGACGTGGTTCATTGACTTCTATAAATTCATTGTTGGTTTTTCGGGAGACGGAGATTTTTTCGTGGTGAAATGCACCGCGCATGATAGAGGAATAATCGCCCCAATCCTGTTTCTTTGTGCTGCTCATGGTATCTGCTTCGGTTTCGCAGATAATGCCTTGTCCGTCATTGGCTTGCAAATGCTCGATAATCCTTGCCTGGCTGCAATTGGCAGGTATGAACACTATTTTAAAGGGAGGTTCTTCGGGTTTCTCGGGCAAAGGTTCTCCTTTTTTTACCTTATTTTGTTTGTTTTTATAATCCAGCATTTCCAGTTCGTGCTTCTTTTGTGCGCTTCTGCTTTCCTCGACCACTTTCTGGTGGTATTTATCGGCTAAGCGTTTAGCATTCTTTAATACACCCTTTCCACTGGCGGCAGGTGCAATGATGAATGTATAAACGTGCGGATATACCCTTTCCTGCGCATATACACCTGTAACCTTTGGCAGGCAGCCGCTCAGGATAGCGATAGCCCCTGAGAAGAAAACATCCCGTTTACGGTTGTCTGTAAAGGCTAAAGCGCCTTGTCTGAGAATATCGGGCAGGGTATCATAGACTTCATCGGGAATGATGGGCGTATTCTTGAGGAAATCTTCTTCAATTTCCAACTCTCCATCCGTATTTTGCAACTTTGCAATTTTTGCAAACTTTGCAAATTCGGTTGAGTTGTGCGTGTATGCACTTTTTATAGCTGATTGAATTTCTCTTTCAGGTAGGTCAAAGTGCTCCACGCAATATTGAAGAGTATCCATTTCTGGCAACCCAGCGCGATTGCAGTTAGATCCCAACAGATACAGGTAATTATTGCGATTTCCATTTGTGTAATTTAATTTATTGTTAGTGAATTGGATTTGTTGATTAAAAATGAATGCGGTGTTGAGGTTTTCCGGCCCCTGTTTTTGTTTTTGTTCCTGATTTATTGATGCAGATATTACATCTTGCATGGTTTTGTTATCGGATTGCAGATTTTGTATTTCTACCTTGAATTTATCGTTTTTGATATTCATGTATAACTCAGGGTGATAACTCATAAAACACAGGCGTGTGATGTCTTTGCAACTCGGGTCTGCCTTTAATCCTGTGGCATTCTCATAGAAATTTTGAACTTGCCGGTAGGCTGTTTCGTGGTGTACCATTCCTGTATCTACTTCGATGAATACTTTCAGACCGTTTCCACTTGGGCTGATAAAGCACATAAACGTATATGGAATGCCTGAAATTACCTGGAATGCGACTTGAAGCTGTTCCTGAGTGAGTTTGTCAAAGTCGAGGTGGAGGAATCCGGTGTATCTTTCCAAATATGGCATTTGCCGTTTTTCTTTGAATATGCCGGAAGGCGTGAAGGCGAGGAGCTGCTTCTTTTTTTCGGATGCTTCCTCGATTTTGCCCTGGTGTACCAGATAGCGGATTTCCTCGATTTCCGATTTGTATTTACCATCGGCAATCCATTTTGAAATGATAACCAATGATTTGTCTTCTACGGGTGCAGTAAAGTTTTTGAATATGGTGCAGGCTGACATGTTACTTGGATTTAGATGATGAATTGTTTTTGACTCTGGTAACCCGTGTGAAGCTGTCTGCTGCGGTTTCCTGTAATTCTTCTTTTGTGAGTTGCCGGTTTCGGAGTAGCCAGGCATCCAGTTCATCCCTGCGGAAATAGAGTTTTTTACCCTGCGGGCAAAAGTGGGGGATGTGCCTTGCACTGGTGAGCTTGTAAAGGTGTGACTGACTTAAATCTAAGTAGGCACATGCTTCGTTGAAGTTGAGGACTGTTTTTTGAAACAGGTTTTGCTCGGTTAGCTTTTCTGCTATTTCTGTGAGCTTGTTTAAGATTAATTCTTCGTTTGCCATGATAATGCATTTTAGTGATTGATGGGACAAACTTCTAAAATGCAAGCAGGGTAAGGGTTAAGGGGTTAATCCCTTACTCATATTACTGAATAATCTTACTGTTTTTTATTGCAGTTGTTTGAATATTTTATCAATGGTTGACTTTTCTTTAGGGTCAATTTTACTTTTTGAATTACTTGCAGATAGATTATTCGCAGTAATCAAGGTGTCCTTCTTTGAGTAAAACAGCTTTGATTTTTCTATGTTGGCTAAACTCAAATCAGTGAAGTATGGCTGGAACTTATCTATTGCATATCTGAAATGCTTTGTTTCACATCCTATTTGAATCTTTACACTGCCGGGCAATATGTTTTTCGCTGTTAAAATCCTTATGAAATCGTCTGTATCTGTTACATCTTCATTTAAAAGTTCTATTTGGAAGCATAATTGATTTACTACAGTTTTCAGTTTGTCCATATCATCCTTGAAACCAAAACTAAGTTTCTCCTGAGTTGAATCTACTGCCTTTTCTGATTTATCAGTTTCAACAGGTAGTTCTGCTTTTTCTAATTTCACCATGCCTGACAAAGGCTCTTCTAAGTCTAAGAGGTAGAAGTCTTCCAGTGTTGTAGTTTCTTCAAGACTGTCTTTAAATTGCTCCTGGATGCTGAAATAAAGCTGTATGAGGGAATGTTTCAGACAATAGATAGCGTAGTTTGATGTTTCAACTTGTGCTGCTGTGCCAGAGAAGCCCATCATATCCAATTCAATTGAAGCCTGTTTTGCTAATACTTTAGCATATTTTAATGCTTTTCCTGTATGAAAAATAAGGTCTATTTGACTGGTATAGATTTTTGAAAATCCTAATACTCGATTGTAAATCCGTTGTGCTTCTAACGTAATAACTAAAAAATAAAAATTAGTAACGGCATTATTATACATTGGTAAACCGGTACTGAAGTAAAGAGGTTTGAGTGTTTTTTCTGATGGTAATTCCGTTTCCAATACTTTTTGTAATGTAGGGTAATCCGCTAATAAGTTGTAAAGTTGCAGATGTTGTTCTATGCAGGTGGAGGGATTAACTTTCTTAGCTGCTTTTACCAATTCGGTAAATCTCTTGTTGTTTGAGGTGTCCAACTTCCAGGGCTTCAGTACGCCGTGCATTATACTGTCTAATATTCTTAATTCCATTATGCTTTCAGGTCTGTTAGTAAATTTGCGTATTCTAATTTAACATCATCGGTAAAGCTGTCTAAGTAATTTTCTGTGGTTACTAATGAACTGTGCCCTAAACTTTCTTTGATAAACTCTGATGAAATTCCTTTTCTCTTTAAGATTGTACTAAATGAATGACGGGCAACATACGTGCCTAATTTCTGGTCTATCTTTAATTCGGATCTGATATTTTCCATTCTCGTATTTACCCATCTTATTAGTCTCTTGGAGCGGTGCTTCTTTGTCACAGGACTTAGGTTGGGTTCTAAGAATGGAAACAGATATGGATTTTCAGGATTTGTATTTTTGTATTTTTCTATTATCTCTATTGCTCTCTGATTTAAGCCGACTTTGATAGGACGTAAGTCCTTCTTTTTTGTTCGTTTGGTTTTCTGCCTTACGAATTGCAGCAGGTTACCTTTTATATCTTCAGGTTTCAATTCCATAATATCAGCGAAATTCATACCGTTACACAAATAGGAAAGAATCCAGAGGTCTAATGCTTTCTCTTCGTCTTTCTTTGCCGGTTTGTGATTTAGTAATTTTGCAATATCACTTTCATTTAGAGCCTTTTTTACATTTCTGCCGGATGGTATTTCGTATTTTCTGAATGGATACATATCAGCAGGAAGTACGCCAGCAGTGATAGCCTGGTTTAAGATTGTTCTAATCTGACGCATGTATATGCTGATTGTACTGACGGATTTCTTACTGCTTGTTAAATGATTTTCGTAGCTTTTTAAAAGAGCAGGTGTGATGTCCTGTAAGTTTAGCCCTTTTTTAAACTCGTTAATGGAGTTCATAGTGGTTCTATATAAATGAGCAGTGCCAATCTGCCCATTTTCTTTGAGTTCCTTTATGTAGTTTTCAAACCAACTTTTCAGGTTCTTAGTTTGGCTTTTTGATGCCTTATTAAAGAATCTTTCTTCAAAGGCTACAAAGGAGAATGGGTTGAGTTCCTTGATTATATTCGATGCTTTCTCTTCTATTCCGTTTAGTTTCAGTTTGATTTCCTTTAAATCTTCATTTTTGAGGTGCGAACTGTTGAGTTTCTCCCATTCTTCTTTAGTTACATTGTGACCTGTACCATATCTTTTTTTGTCCGGTTTGGAATAAATATTTAATTTTATCAGGCATTTTCCATCAGCATTTGGGCGTGATGCATCTAAAAAGAATGAGATGCTAACCTTATTTTCTACCATAGTTTTAGTTTGAAATGTGACCTTGAATGTGACCTGAAGTTACTAAATAATGGTGGATAAAGGAAATAAAAGGAAAGGTAAAATGAAAATAAGTGCTGTAAATCAATAGATTAACAAACAAAGGAAACTATAAATAAGGTATAGGTAATGCCTTCTAAGCAGTCGGTCGCACGTTCGATTCGTGCCGCGGTCACTAAAGCCACCTCATGGTGGCTTATTTTTTTTTGGTAATTTGAAGAATTTAGTATTTTACTGCCTTTTTTACTGCAAATAATTTATGGAGTTCCTATTGGAATTCCAAGATAAAAGTGGACAATATTTGTAGTATTATGCGCCTTTCTTTATGATATTTTCATCTACATAAACGAAGCTATAATAAACTCGGAATATTTTATCTTTGTCTTACATGAAATTTAAAAACGTTCATTTAAGTTACACTACTGCTCAAAACGAAAAATTCGAGATTAATACAAGCGATTTTTCCATTATTGAAAATATTCATCTCAAAATAGAATTTATATTGGAAGAAATAGGAGATGATAA
>CAUJFJ010000061.1 GCA_963169675.1 Bacteroidota bacterium | reverse complement strand
CGTAAACGATGGATCTAACAACTTTACGGAACAAGCGGGAGCATTTGGTATTGATGTGGGCTGGCAGACATGGACTTCAAGTTTCGGAGATATCGATAATGATGGTGACCTGGATCTGATGCTTACCAATCATGATCATACCAGCCAGATATTTGAAAATGATGGCACCGGTCACTATACTGAACTTACCAATACAGGATTTAACACCAACTCGATCACACCAATTGAATCTGTAATGGAAGATTTTGATAATGATGGATTCATCGACATTTTAGTAACCGGTGATGAGTGGGTTTACCATCGTAACAACGGTAACAAAACCTTCACAAGAATAACATCCATGTTTGCAAATAATGGAATGCTGTCATTTGCAACAGGTGATTTGAATCATGATGGCTTCATTGATATTTATGCTTCCTATGGAAATATTTATCAGTCACCTTCAAACACTTATGATGATGTATTGTATCTGAATAATAAAAACAGCAATAATTTTATCACATTCAATGTTGAAGGCACAACCAGTAACAAGGGTGCTATAGGAGCACGCGCAACTATTTATGGTCCTTGGGGAGTTCAAATCCGTGAAGTAAGAGCCGGCGAAAGCTATGGTACCTGCAACTCATTCCAATTGCATTTCGGTTTAGGACAAGAGACCGCAGTAGATTCCGCAGTTGTGTGGTTCCCTTCAGGAAACACTACAACCTTCACCAATTTAGATGCAAATCAGTTTGTAACTGTTGTTGAAGGAGGTTGTACCGTTGTTGGAAATATTATCCCTGGTCCATACATTATCTGCACCGGACAAACACTTACTTTAAATGCCCCTGCAGGATTCGCTTCTTATTTATGGAATGATGGAAGTACAGGTGCTACTCTCACTGTTTCAACTGCAGGAAGCTACAATGTCATGGTAACAGATGCAACAGGATGTACTAACATTTCTGCAAGCATTGAATTATTGGTTAGCCCTGATGAAACGCCAACTGTTGCATCCACTGGAGATTTAGTATTCTGCGAAGGAGGCTCTACTGTGCTGACCAGTACTCCTGCAGCTTCTTATCAATGGTCTGATGGTTCTACTACACAAAGCATCACACCTTCTACATCCGGATGTTATACTGTAACAATTCAGGGAGTTTGTAACACCTTCTCTTCTGCTCCTATTTGTGTAACCGTTCTGGACGCTCCTGAACCAGTAACAACCGGTGCAGCAGGCCCTCCATTATCTACACTTTTACTTACAGCTACCGGCGACAGTCTTTCCTGGTATGACCAGCAAACCGGTGGCACCTTGCTGACAAATGGAAGCTCTTATACCACACCGCCTTTGGCAACAACTACAACCTATTGGGTTGACAATACAACAAGCTATCCTGGAGATGTGGCATTTACCGGTCAAACTTACCATTCAGGAACTGCATTCAGCGGTAGTGGCGCAACCAATTCAAATGTTGAATTTGATGTATTAGGAAATGCAACATTGGTATCAGTAAAAGTTTATACCGACACTCCGGGTGATCGTGAAATTCAGCTTAAGAATGCTGCCGGCACAGTTTTAAATAGCTTACTGGTAAACATTCCAATTGATAGCTCGAGAGTAACATTAAACTTCCCTCTAGTACCAGGATCTGGTTATGAACTTACAACAAATCCGGTAGTTAATAATTCAAGCTTCGGATTTAATGGACCACGTTTGCGCAGAAGCAGTACAGGTGTTGCTTATCCTTATCAGGTAGCAAATGTCATTTCTCTGACCGGATCAAATCAGGGTGGGTCATTCTACTACTACTTTTATGACTGGGAAGTACAAGAGCCTTCTTACGTTTGCGTGAGCGACCGTGTTCCTGTTGTTGCAGATATTACAACCGGCATAGGTTCGGTAAATGCTACTGATGGAATTCAGGTTTATCCGAATCCAGCAAGCTATGAAGTTACCGTTGAATTTGCTGAAGCAACCATGGGCAGTGTTGAATTAACTGATCTTTCTGGCAGAGTAATTAAAACGCAGACTATTGCTCTTGCTACTTCAGGTAAAGTGAAAATCGATCTTTCAGGAATTGCAAAAGGTTCTTATCAGTTAAGAATTTTATCTGACAAATCAGAATCAGTTAAAAGAATCACAGTAAAATAATAAAGTACCGATATAAAAAAAGGCTCCGGAATCCGGAGCCTTTTTTTTGTGGCAAACATTTTAATTTTTTAGTTAATTACATTTAATTTGATGGTATTCGCCATTCCTCGTTCATCCAAGGGTGTGCTAAAATCATTGATCGCCATGTCACCGGTTTCCAGATAACCTTTTTCCTTGAGAAAGAATTTGATATCTTTAATAGTGTTGTCGGTACTTTCATATTTATTGTAGAAAAAAGCCTGAACACCCCAAACCAGACTAAGCATATTCAAGATACTTCTATTGTCAGTAAAAATAAAAATATTGCAGTCGGGGCGCTGACTTGAAATACGGTATGCGGTATAACCTGAATGAGTCATTGCAATAATTGCTTTCGCACCCGATTGCTGTGCCATTACACAGGAATTATAGCATACCGAATCAGAAATAAACGATTTGGAATGTTTCACCGGTTGAATGTGACGGTTGTAAATTACGGACTCACTCTCCACCATTGCAATAATCTTGGTCATAGATTCAATAACCTTCACGGGAAACTGCCCAACAGAAGTTTCGGCGCTTAGCATCAGTGCATCTGCCCCATCGAAAACGGCATTGGCAACATCATTGGTTTCCGCTCTGGTTGGGCGATAGTTCAGAATCATACTTTCCATCATTTGAGTGGCAATGATTACCGGCTTGGAGGCTGCAATGGCTTTGCTAACGAGCATTTTTTGAATTACCGGTACTTTCTCCATAGCCATTTCTACACCCAGATCACCCCTCGCCACCATGATTGCATCGGTTGCTTTCACGATATTATCGATATCACGAACAGCTTCCGGTTTTTCAATCTTTGCAATAACACGCGTGGTCTTATTATTTTGTCTGATAATATCTTTCAGTTCGGAGATATCGGTTGCAGAACGCACAAAGGAGAGACCTATCCATTCCACATTATTTTTAAGAGCAAATTCCAGATCTTCTTTATCTTTTTCGGTCAGTGAAGGGAGTGAAATTTTAGTGTAGGGAAGATTAATACCTTTCTTAGAAGATAAAGGACCTCCATGAATCACTTTTGCAGTCACCTCCTCCTTTTCGGCTTTAGCAATAACCTGGAGTTCAATTTTTCCATCATCAATCAAAACCGTATCACCCACATGCACATCATCATGAAAAAGTGGATATTTTATTTGTATTTTTTCTTTTGTACCGATGCATTTTACGATTGTCAGAATCAGTGTTGCATCTTCATCCAGATGAATCAGATTATTTTCAATATCACCGATACGCATTTTGGGTCCCTGTAAATCATACAGAACGGCAACTTTCAGTTTTTTATCTTCATTCAGTTTCCGAACCATATCAATTGCTTCCTGATGCATTGCATGATCACCATGAGAAGCATTGATACGACACACATTCACTCCGGCTTTAATCATTGCTTCAAGCACACCAGGAGCCATTGATGCAGGCCCCATAGTAGCAATGATTTTAGTTTTATTTAATTTTTTTACCATTTCTTTTTTTTCGAAATCTAATTTTCTGTAAGTAATAAAAATCCATCTGCCGATTTTAATTCGAACGGATCGGCTTCGTAGGCTCCTGAAACCAGCTCAATGCTTCGCACTAATTTTATAAAATCAGCAGGATCTATTCCGGAATACACACCGGAAATAAGAATGAAATAATCAATGTTTTTTAATTCAGGAATAAAGAATCCGGTACCGGCTTTATCGCGGTTGGATATAACATGATAGGTTTCATGATCATGACCATCAGCAGTAAAATGAGAATGTCGTGTTGATGACCCTGGTTTACCTGCCGGCAATATAATATCATCCATACGGCACAGATTAATGCCAAGCGTTTCATTTAATTCGAACACAAAGCGATAATCACGAAAACCGCAAAGCACAGCTATAAGCAGGAAATCATACTCCTGCTCAAAATCTAATTTCAGGATTTTCTTCGACATTGAATTCAACCGGTTGCGCGAAGCGAAGTTACTTCAATGCAAGGGTTGCATGGGTTCTCCTGAAAAAAAATATGAACACTAAAATGTCAGAATTGTTGCAGGCGACAAGAAAGCGCTAAACCAAAAGAAATATTTGTAAACTCCGATTTCGGATGTTTAACATCCATGAGTCCTTTACTGTAAAAGCCACTGATTTCCAGTCCATCACGTAAAATATACCCGGCTGAAATAAGTATACCTGCGTCAGTTTTGGTGAAATCACCAATATCGGAGCTCTGATTATTTATTTCGGTTATTGTTAAGTTACCGTTATTGACTGTTGATATGGTTCTGTTATCGGCATAACGTGCTTTCATTAACATGGCACCATAAATTCCTGCACCAAGGGTAACTTTGCTTTCCATCTTATAGGTAACCATGATAGGCCATTCCACATAATACAAATCGGTTTTCAGCAAACCTTTTTCATGAATGCTAACCGACTGTTCATCGGTAGTTATCACAGTTGTATAATCGGGCTTTACTCTTGATCCTTTAATAGAAAATGAAATTCCCGGCTCAACATGCAGGTAATCATTAATTGCAACACTGAAAAAACCTCCGAAGGCAGGACCACTTTTCAGCACCGGCTTCGATTCTTTTTTTGAATAACTACCCTGCACGTTACTGAACTGCAAGGCTGTTCTGGAATACCAGGAAATCTTAATTTCTTCTGAAATGAACCGATGTTGTCCCATTGCTGGAACGTTCGATAACCAGATCAGACAGGATAAAATGAAGATATATGTGTTCTTCATGTGTAATTTGTTTTAGGGGAAATTGTAATATTGTCTCCTTGTACGGAAATATTTCCGTTCAGGTTTACTTTTAACGAAATGGATTCAGTTTTTTCAGACGAATATTTCATGCGTGCAGCCCTGAATGAGGCCAGGAGAGCATTTGAGGAAGAGGAAATCCCTGTAGGAGCGGTAATTGTATGCAAAAATCAAATTATTGCAAGGGCTTATAACATGACTCAGAAATTAAATGATGTTACTGCTCATGCCGAGATGATAGCCTTTACCTCAGCAAGTAATTATTTGAATTCTAAGTACTTAACAGATTGCACGCTATACGTTACGTTGGAACCATGTAATATGTGTGCCGGCGCATCATTCTGGACCCAGATCAGCAGGATTGTTTACGGTGCTTCCGATGAAAAAAGAGGATACCACCAGACCTCGGAATACATGACTCATCCAAAGACTTTGGTTCAAAAAGGGGTACTGGAAGAGGAATGCGCGGAATTAATCCGCGAATTTTTCCGGAGGAAGCGTGTTTAATTAAATATTGATTGCCAACAACATTTCGTTGGTTAATGGCTTATTCAGAAATTTCCGCACCAGCTTATTCTTATTGGCACGATTCAAATCTTTGAAGCTATCGGATGTTGAAAGCAACACAACCTTCGATTGTTTTACAATGCCGTCACCAAGCTTTTCAAATTCTTCCAAAAACTGAAATCCATCCATTCCCGGCATGATGATATCCAGAAAAATTATTTCCGGAAGATCATCACTCTTGGCATTCTTCAGAAACTCCAGCGTTTCCTTTGCAGTTTCAAAAACCTTAATAGATTTCGAGAAACCCGCTGCTTCAATCAGTTTTGAATTCACAAGATTATCCATAGGATTATCATCCACAAGCATTATTCTGCTATACTTTTCAACCCCTGCCATATCGTGACTTTAAACTATTTTGAATTTTGCATTAACTGTTCCAACTTACGAAACAAATCGGGATCGATTTTATTTGGTAACTCGATAACAAACTTAGATCCTTCACTAACCACCGAATCGGCGAAAATTTTTCCTTTCATTTTTCGCACGATTTCCTTCACAATGTAAAGTCCCAGTCCTGAACCATCGGCAGCATTGCCGGGTGCACGGAAAAACATATCAAACACTTTGGTAAGATTCTCTTTCGGAATTCCAATACCATTATCCTTGAATGTAAACACTCCTTTGTTCTTATCAATTTCAATATGCATTTCAAGTCGCGGATGTGCTTCATGCACATGTTGAAACTTAATTGAATTTGAAATTAGATTGCTGAAGATTACTGCCAGTTGATCGGCATCACTATAAAAAGGTATATACCCTTCAATAGTGGTTTTAATTTCAATGCGGTGTGCACCTTCCAGATTTCTCAGATTGGTGATAGCCTGTGCGATGATCGCTTTGAAATCGACTTCAGAAATTTTAACTTTTAACCTGGAGCTTCTGGTAGTATTTATCATTTTTTAGGAATGCTGAAGCACTTTTACTTTTTCGGTTGGAACACTGATATTTTTTTCTACGAAATTTTCATTCAGTTCAATACAGTAAGCATACATACCTATGTAACGGGCTTCCGGAAATGGAACGATTGAAAACTTCACTATATAATTATTAAATTCAACGGATACATCTGTTGGCCGGTGGCTCAATGATGCATGAAACAATTCAGGATATTGACTGATTACCTCAGCAGGTATCCTTTCGTTAATTCTGCAGTGCCAGTGTTTCATTAAAGGCAAGGCAGGCATGTTAGCATAAATTAATCTGTTGTCGAGGTCAAACCGGAATACCGGAAATAAGCTTTCGTCGTTCTTTTGTAGTTTCTCTTGATTCATCTTCTGTAGCTTTTATAGTCGTGTTCTTAAAAACGGTTTCAACATCTTTAAGATACAAGCACTACAGGTTAAGGCTGACTTATGTAAGAAAATGCCGGATTTTATCTGAAATGAGACCTAAAAAAATGTAACCTCCTTGGGAATGGGATCAAAAAAACAGCTTTTACACAAAATGTAAGGTGTAAGAATTGTGTGCTTTTTGTCCAAAACAGCTCTTCCTTGCGGGGATGTTTAAAAAAGCAACCAATGCTAACAAAACCGGAGGGTAGTTGTTCTTGAAATACCTGAATATATGTCAGAACCGTTAACTTTGCATTCAGAAATAATCGCAATCAATTAATTCAAACAAACCAAAATAATCATGCCTTATCCAGAACAAATATGTGCACCCATGCGTGCCGACCTAACTTCAGCCGGATTTTCAGAGCTAAAAACTCCGGAACAGGTTGATCAAACAATCAGTGAAAGTAAAGGATCACTGCTATTAGTTATCAATTCCGTATGTGGATGCGCTGCAGGAACTGCTCGTCCGGGAGTTAAACTTTCATTACAAAAGTCTGAAAAACACCCTGATACCCTTGTTACCGTGTTTGCGGGACAAGATTTGGAAGCAACCAATCAGGCCCGTAAATATACCTTGCCTTATCCACCAAGTTCACCAAGTATCGCCTTGTTTAAGGATGGTAAACTGGTTCATTTTGTTGAAAGACATCATATTGAAGGGCGTTCAGCGGAAATGATTGCCGAAAATCTGGCAACTGCTTACGATGAATTCTGCTAAGCTTTAGTAACCTCATGCCGGCGACAATCCTCGTCGGCATGAATACTACCATACTCTTTTAAAGTAGCAGTCAGTATTTGTTCATACTGTTTTTTGAGTGCATTGAGGTCATTTTCTGTCAGACCTTTCGTTTCAATTGGATCATGAATATAGACACGGGTAATTCCCGGACAACCGCCGGTGCATTTGAGGTGTCCATCCGGCAACAGCCGCCAGTTATCTAAAAACACAACAGGAACAATAGGCACTTGCTTTTCGATGGCCAGTTTGAAAGCTC
>CAUJFJ010000060.1 GCA_963169675.1 Bacteroidota bacterium | reverse complement strand
CTGATTTGTTGATAAATCAGTAATTGAGGCATACACTGCACCACCGGTTCCTTCCTGGAAATTATAAAATAATGTATTGTTATTCAAACAACTTGGCTTAACAAACCATGTAAAATTTAAGTTGGAAACCATGTAATTTTCTACAAGAAAGGTGCCCGGGACACTATTTCCACAAGAATCTTCTACAATAAAAGTATACAATCCCATAGGGAAATCTTTGACATAGATTACATTTGGAATTACTGCACCTGAAAATGTTTGCGGATAAATTATTGTGTCATTGTATGCATAATACGGTTTAGTGCTAGTTGCATTAGCAGGCCCGGAGAGAAAAGTAATCCACGGTGCTGATTGAAAGCCCAAACATTCAATTGCCAAACTTGCAGTAGAATCCATGCATCCATAATTTGAATATATATTTACTTCAGGCTGTCCTGCAGTTGGCCACATTATATTTTCCTGCCATACTTCACCACAGCCGTCGGTAATAGTCAGAGTATATAAATTCCCCGGTACTTGCGGAATCAGAGATATACCACAGTATTGATACCCACATCCACCTGAGTCCACAACTACTCCAGTCGTGGCATCAGTCATAATAAATGAAAGCGGAATCATAGGAGACGTAAAATCGAACGGGTAATTTGGATATTGTTTTAATTGCACGCTTCCACTAAAAGTAGAAATACAAGCTATTGTGGTGGGCGAAAATATAACTTCAAAATCATAAGGTGCAATGGTGTTAATTCCTGAAGATACAGAAACACCACATACATCTGTAAACACTACATTAAGATAGTCACCGTAAGTCAATCCCGGAATGGTATCCGTTACATCAAATAAGCCCGGAGTATTGTTAATAGTATCAATCACTGTAAGAGTTGCCTGTTTTGTAATTGGTCCTGAACTAGTATTATAGGTAACATTGATGGGTTGATTCCATTTTTCTTTATAGAGATAAATACTTGATGACACTTTAATAGTATCACAACCAATTTTAAGTACCGAAGGAACAATAAAATTATTTATGCCGAGGGCGGTGCCGGTATTAAATAATATTTCGGTTCGTGTTTGATAATTTCCGCAAGCATCGGTAACCCTCACAAAATAGGTATTGCTTGCCAGGTTTGGAAAAAAACCAGTGGCTTGCGGAGGAACAACAATAGGAGCAGTAATTTCATAAGTGTAGGGTGGTAATCCTTTTGTAGAATCCACTATTGTATTGATACTTCCATCCGTAAAGCCGGGACAGGTGGGATCTAACCCTAGAAGTGAAAACTCCGGCAGTTGATAGTTTCCTGTAATCTGAAATTGATAATCTGTACTATCAAAGTTAACATCATAAACTCTAAGATTATAATTTCCGGGAAAAAGTGATGAAAAAATATTACTGTTCTGAATTGGTGCAAGTATAGGTCCCGAAGTAATTGCAAAAAGTAAAGGGCCTGGAGGATTGCTGGTTGCAAAAACAACAGCCACTCCATTATTAGAGCAGCTACTCAAAGTAGTGGTTACCGAATCAATGGTGATAGTTGCAAATGACTTACTTGTAAAAATCAGCAAGCCTGCGACTAAAATGAATAGTTTCTTCCAGTTCATAACACAACAGGTTATAACAGTAAGAAGCAGGAAGATTATTAAAGTTGCACGACCAGGAAAATAAAATAAACAGTTTATGAATTCACACCAAACTGGTAAACATTAAAAGGAACTTCATGCTAGTTCATCTTTCACCTTGAACCTTTTCGGGAAGTCACCAATAATTGGTGGCAATTTTGACCCAAAAGGTAATTTTAGTCTAAAAATCTTTTCCATGACTAGTTTCAAGTTAAATTATGTATAATTAATTGTTGGTGAACTATTTGTGATTGATTTGGGAAGTCTGTTTATTTTTCATATTTTTGATCTGTAAATCTAAATTCCTTTTGACATGATACAGAAATTTTTAACTCTTTTAATCGCTTGTGGTTTTCTCCTTGCTTCTGATGTTTCATTTGCCAGCCATCAAATGGGCGGTGAAATAACTTATGAATGTCAGGGAAATGGAATGTATAAATTCAGGCTCAAATTTTATCGGGACTGTAATGGAGTTACCCCAAATCCCACCGTCGATATACAAACTACCGTACCTTCCATGCCGGTTATTACTGCTGTGTTAGTTACGCAGACTGACATAAGCCCACAAGGTTTAAAGAGTAATGGATTTACACCATGCCCTACCTGTAGCAACGGGGGATCCCCACCGGTTACCGGACTCGTTGAAGAATATATCTATGAATCTGCTTCTGTATCACTAAATGGAGTGCCTCCACCAACTGGTTGGGAGTTTACCTACAGTGATTGCTGCAGAAGCGGATCATTGACAAATGTTACAGGTGCCGGTGGTATTGGAACGCAGCTCATTGCAAAGATGTATTCATTCAACGGACAAAATATGTTTCCATGTTTCGATTCTTCACCTCAATTTTATGAGAAACCGAACCTTATAGTGTGTTCAGGATTGGATGTTGAATACAACCATTTAACATACGATGAAGAATTAGATTTTTTGGTTTATGAATTTGATACTCCTCGAGATGATGCTGGGGATTCTATTATTTTTGCGCCTGGCTATTCTGTGGTTAGTCCCTTGCCCGGTGTGATTCAAAGTCCGTCTAACATTCCGGTTACTCTCAATTCAGCTACCGGGGAAATGAATTTCAAATCTTTCACAGGTGGTTATTTTGCACTAGTGGTGAAAGTAAGTTCATTTAAGTGTGGCATTCTGGTTTCAGAAATATTCCGGGAAATTAATTTGGTTGTGTTTGCAAATTGTCCACCAGTTCTAAATAATCAGATCAATACCGCTCCTTTCCTCAATGCACCTTTTCAGGATCCTGTCACAGGCTTGATGACTTCTTATGCAGATACTGTTTTTGCCGGTGATACCGTGTTGGCCCAGTTCAGTGCAGTAGATTCAAATCAATTCTTAAACGCATCGACTCAGAGTGTTTCTTTACGTGCATATGGCAACCAGTTCGGAACTAATTTTACCAACACTCAAAGTGGTTGTGTGATACCTCCTTGTGCTACTTTAAATCCTCCTCCTCCAATTAATGCTCCTATAAATGCAGCGACTAACTTTTCCTGGACTACCACCACGGCACACCTGGGATACAGTTTTTCTTGCGTTCAGTTTAGCAATACCTGGTATTTTTTGATGTCGGCAAAGGACAATTATTGTCCCGCCAATGCAAAAAACTATGCGTTGTACTCCATTACCGTTATGCCTACTATTCCTAAACCTCCGGTAGTTAACAATATTGGTGTGCTCACCTGTACACTTCCAGGAACCTATATTTACCAATGGTTCCTCAACGGATTCGCAATACCGGGCGCGACATCAGCAACTTATTCTCCAACGCAACCGGGAGTGTATCAGGTACTCGCAGTAGCACCAAATGGCGATGGCAATTATTCGGATGGCTACTCCTACAATCCGGTTGGACTTGCATCAAATGAATTGATCAATCAAGTTTCCATTATGCCTAATCCTTCCAAAGACGGTATATTTACCATTGCAGGTGAATTGCTAAAAGATTCCAATTTCGAAATTTCCATCACAGACATACCCGGCAAAAAAATATTCGGCAAAAAATTCCACGAAAGCAAAGGCAATTTTTCATCGATAATAAATTTATCAGGCACGCCCAATGGCATTTACATTTTAAAAATTGTAAAAGATAGTCAGGTACTGAAAGCTATGAAGGTTGAGATTGTTGATTAGATAAAGTATTTTGTACCAGAATTTATTGCCGGGTTTATTTGATTTGTATTCTAAATTATTTTGAGATGAAACTTAAATTATGTGCTCTGTTTATCACATTAGGATTGCTAATGTTATCACATGTTTCTTTCGCAAATCATCTGATAGGTGGCGAAATAACTTATGAATGCCTGGGAAATGGTAAGTTTATTTTCAGACTTAAGTTTTATAGAGATTGTAATGGGATACCTCCTCTAAGTACTCTTTATATTCATAATAATTCTCCTTCACAACAACTTATACCCGTTGACCTGGTAGCTCAAAACGATCTAAGCCCACAGGGTTTCTTAAGTAACGGGTTGACTACCTGTCCTACATGTACCGCTGGAATTCCGTCAAATCCAATTCTTGGATTGGTTGAAGAATATATTTATGAATCAGCACCTATTCAACTGAATGGTGTACCTTCCTCATTTGGCTGGACTTTTACCTACAGCGATTGTTGTCGTAGCTCAACTATAGCAAATTTGCTACAACCAGACACCACCGGATTTTTGTTTCGCACAGTTATGTATCCATACAATGGTCAAAATATGTATCCATGTTTCGATTCATCACCTCAATTTTATGAAAAACCAAATGTGATTTCTTGTGCTGGATCGGAAGTTAATTTCAGTCATTTGGCTTCTGATGATGAAATGGATTCATTACGCTATGAGTTCGCTTCTCCGTATAATAATTTATTTGACACAGTTGCTTTTGCACCAGGTTATTCAATTTCAAGTCCATTGCCAGGTCCACTCCAAAATAGTGCTAACATACCGGCAACATTAGATCCAAAAACGGGAGCTATGAGTTTTAAGAGTTTTACTGGTGGTTATTTCACTTCAGTGGTGAAAGTAAGTTCGTACAAATGTGGAGCAAAAGTTTCAGAAGTGTCAAGGGAATTGGCATTTATTGTTAATCTTAATTGTCCTCCAATCGATGGTGGTCAGGAAAATCATATACCTAATCTGGTGCCACCTTTCCAGGATCCAGTTACTGGAATGTTAACTTCTTATGCAGACACCGTTTTTGCCGGAGATACTGTCCTTTTCCAAATTAATGCTTCAGATTTTGACTTGTTTTTAAATGGTACTTCACAAGTTTTAAAACTAGATGCCTTTGGTATGCAGTTTGGAACTAATTTTACCGATACTCAGAATGGTTGTTTGATTCCTCCTTGTGCAACCTTATCTCCACCACCTCCAATATCTTCACCATTTTTTGTCAATTCTCAATTCAATTGGAACACTGCAACTTCGCACATTGGGTATAGTTTTGAATGTGTTCAGTTTAAGAACACCTATTACTTCAACATGAGCTCTTCTGATAATTATTGTCCTGCGAATGCTAGGAACTCTAAGGTGATTTCGATTACCGTATTACCAGTGATGCCTAAGCCTCCTGTAATCAACAACATCGGTGTACTAACCTGTACACTTCCAGGAACCTATATTTACCAATGGTTTTTGAATCGGTTCGCAATACCGGGTGCAACTTCATCAACTTACACACCAACGCAACCCGGCGTTTATCAGGTGTTGGCAGTTGCCACAAATGGCGATGGAAATTATTCTGAGGGCTACTTATACAATCCGGTTGGGTTAGTCTCTAACGAACTGATCAATCAGGTGACTATCATGCCTAATCCTTCCAAAGACGGCATATTTACCATTGCAGGCGAACTGCTAAAAGATTCCAATTTCGATATTACCATCACAGACATACCCGGCAAAAAAATATTCGGCAAAAAATTCCACGAAAGCAAAGGCAATTTTTCAACTGCAATAAATTTATCAGGCACCCCAAGTGGCATTTACATTCTCAAAATCGTAAAAGATAATCAGGTACTGAAAGCTGTGAAGGTTGAGATTGTTGATTAGATTTGAGCTTCTTATCATGCTTTCGTGAAATGTAGAATGGGAAATGTAAAATGCCGGAAGCCGGAAGGATCTCTGATCATGACAGGAAAATACAGCGCCGGAGGGATCTCTGATCCCGACAGGAATAAACCCCCGGATCTCTGATCCGGCTTGAAGAAACTTCTATAGGACTACCACTAAATTCCACCCAAGTAATCATCTCCGATACAGCTTGAAAAAACAACTATAAATCTTAAAAATCCCTAATATGAATTTGAAATTATTACTTTCTACATTACTATTTGCTATTGTTTCATTTAACACAATGGCTCAGACAGTTAAAAAAAATGTGCCTCCACCGGCTGAAGTCGTATTTAATGATTCCACCATTATCTATGAATATGTAACTGAAGAGCCTACATTTCCGGGAGGTTCAGCTGCCAAACAAGAGTTCGTTACCGAACATTTGAGATATCCTCAGGATTGCATTGATAAGGGAATTGAAGGATTAGTTCTTTTAAATGTAGTCATTAATCGTAATGGCTATATTATCGATATCGAAGTCCTAAAAGGACCACCCAACGGCAAAGCTTTGGAAGCTGAGGCTGTCAGGATTTACAAAAATATGCCCAAATGGAATCCCGGCAAGAATCACGGTGAAACCAGGAATGTAAGATTGCGGGAAAAAATTATATTTGTATTGCCAAAGAAAAATTCTAAGTAATTCAGATAGAGGTATTTTGAATCACTCTTGTTTGGTGTTTTGAATTAAGGTATTATCAAATTGCAACGTAAAGTCTCTTCACATATTAAGGTCATTTACCTTGTAATTGAAATTATCACCGTATCAAAGTCACTGTCCCAAGCTGAGGACTTTTAAAATCTTCTTTGTCTACCGATACTTTGCCTCTGATTTTTAATTGATAAACATACACTCCCTCCGGTGCCGGTTTACCATTGCTCATCGTACCATCCCAGGGACGATTTGGTGAATCGGTTCTGTACACCAACTGTCCCCACCTGTTAAAAATTAACATTTCATAAGAACTAACATCCATTTGAGATGGTCCCGTTCCATATCCCGATTCATAAAAGGTATCATTTTTACCATCGCCATTCGGAGTAAATGCATTTGGAATATATACCGGTGAGACAAACAAGGGCTTGGTAGTATCCGATTCACAACCATCCGTATTCGTAACCGTTAAGGTAACATTATATGGCGCAATTTCACTATACCGATGTGTCGCTACCAGAACATTTTCTGCCGTATAGCCATCTCCAAATTCCCATTTCCAGGAGGTTGCATTTATCGATGCATCCGTAAATTGAAATGGTATTCCAAAAATGTGATTTACCACCGTGCTTATATTAAAATCTGCTGTTGCCAGTGGCTCAAATTGTACCGTTACCGGGATGCTGTCTGCTCCATTGCATCCAATTGGTGAGATGTATTGGTACGTTACCAGATATTGCCCTGGTGTGTCATAAATATGTTCCGGTGATGTTTCATTGGAGTAATTGCCATCACCAAAATCCCACAACCATTGTGAACCCGGTTCAAAATTGGAAATGTTGGTGAACTCAAAGTTCATTCCAACACTGCAAACTAAAATGGAATCGGTAAGCACCTGCAAATCGGGTTGCTGCTGCTGATAGGTGGTGACTATCGACGAAATAGCCGGACAACCATTCAGGTCAAGTACTGTTACCAGATACTGACCGGTGCCACTCACGGTGATGCTCTGTCCGGTACTGCCATCAGACCATAAATATGTTAATGCCGTATCGGAAACTAATGTTACACTATCTCCCTCACAAAATTCTAACGGACTCGAATAAGTAATGTTCGCATGCCCAAATAAAACTGTTAACGGGAATGGAGGTGATGTTCCCATACAATTATTGCTATCTGTTACTGTTACTACGTATATGCCCGCACCGGTAGCATTGTTGTATTGATTTAAACTGCCATCCGACCAAACATAATTGATGTATCCCGAACCCGCATTTAAGGTCGAAGTTTCACCATTACATATTGTCTGATCACCCGTAATTACCGGCGTCGGTAATGGATAAAATGTTAAGGTGATGGAAGCTGTCTCTGAACAACCATTCGCATCGGTTACTGTTACCTGATAAAGCCCACTCGTACTCGCCGTAATCGAATTGGTGGTTGCTCCATTCGACCATAAGTAATTGTTAAATCCTGCTCCAGGCGATAAAGTCGTCGTGGAACCGGCGCACAAGGTAGTGTTGCCCGGTATCACCGGATTTGGTAAAGGATTTACGGTGAATAACTGGGTTTTGATTGCCGTACATCCGTTCAGATCGGTTACTGTTACACTATAGGTTCCTGAATTGATAACGTTGATGGATGCCGTTGTGGTTCCCGTCGACCATAAATAACTTTGATAACCACTGTTGCAAGTTAAGGTGCCCGACTGCCCCGAACAAATTTCGGAATCACCGGTGATCACCGGAGTGGGTAAGGGGTCAACGGTCAATGTGAAAATATCCTGATTGTTGCAGCCAAATGCATCCGTAACTGTAACAATGTAAGTGCCTGCTGTTGTCACCGTATTGGTTTGTGTGGCTATACCATTAGACCACAGATAAGTTGAAAATCCTGCACCTGCATTCAATATAGAGGTTTGTCCCAGACATATTTTCGGGTCACCACCAATATTAACCACCGGTAAATTTCTTTGTGTGATGTTTATGGAATCTGTTCCGGTACATCCGTTTCCATCTGTAACCACCACAGCATACCAACCTACTGAACTTACATAAATGTTTTGTGTGCTGTCGCCAGTCGACCATAAATAATTGTTGAATCCACTTCCACAATTCACCAGCACCGATGATCCGAAGCAATAATATCCAGTACTGCTAACAGTTGGAACAGGAATTGGATTTACAGTAACAGATGCCTGATCCGATGCTGTGCATCCATTACCATCTGTAACTGTTACTACGTATATGCCCGATACGTTAGAAGTGATTGTTGAATCTGTTGTTCCGTTATTCCATAAATATTGTTGGTAGGTACTTCCAGCACTTAATACTATTGGCTGATTGGCACAAGTAACTGTATTGCCTGTGATCACCACATTCGGGAGCGGATTCACTACAAAAAGTATATCTGAAGTGTCTTTGCATCCATGAATGTCGGTAACCGTTACCGTATAAGTATTCGGAAATGCCACTGATATGGTTTGTGTAGTGGCACCAGTCGACCAGATGTACGAGTAGCCCGCACCGGCACCTGCATTTAAAGTCGATGTTGCGCCCTGACAAATGGTGTCGTTGCCCATGATGTTTATCGATGGTCTGCTGTATGAGAAAAAGTTGGTGCCAATAGTTGCAGTACATCCTGATGCATTGGTAACAGTGACGGCATAATATCCGGTTGTTGCCGGCACAATGCTGTTGGTAGTTCCACCATTCGACCATAAATAAGAACTGTATCCGGGAGGTGGAACGGTCAATGCATAAGTATCTCCTGAACAAACTGTTGTATCACCCTGCAATGCAGGTGTAGGAACCGGATTGACAGTGATGCTCGCGGATGCATCATCACTGCAACCATTATTATCGGTGATGGTAACTGTGTAAGTTGAATTGTTATTGATGGAAATGGTTTGGGTAGTAGCTCCTGTCGACCATAAATAATTATATCCTGCATTTGCAGTTAAGGTAGTCGACTGACCGGCACAAATTTGAGTTGCCTGTGGTGTGATGT
>CAUJFJ010000059.1 GCA_963169675.1 Bacteroidota bacterium | reverse complement strand
GCTCAATAAATTCATTGTTGATATACGTGTTCATGAATTTGGTTGTGATAGCATCGGAACCAATAAGTCCGTTTGCATCAATTCCAATTTCAGTAGTCGCTGTTGTATAGTTATTTTTAAATGGCCATTCATGCTGGGCATCGACATTCATTAGCAGCATGCTGCAGATTGCCGTTAGTAGTATATTTTTCAAAATCGTTAGTGGGCTAAATAGGTGAAATCGCCGGCAAGCCGGAAATCAATAGTGTAATCGCTGTAAATTTTAAGCTGCGTGTTGACAGGTTGGGTATTGAACCTCGCAACAATTTTCATTTTTTTAGTGCCAAAGAAGGTGTCAATTTTTCCCTGGTCAACGGGAATTACCAGCTTAGATTTTCTCTTTTCAGTCACCTTGAAATCGGGACCAACAGGAGCCGCAGCAATGGTGTTGTAGGTGAGCAGCGAATCGGTAATGGATCCGTTATCATTCATGGTGTACAATTGAATGATTGCTTCAAATGGAAATCCGTTATCGGCATTTAAATATAAGAATCCACTTTTTATTCTCGATAAATCCTGATCACTCATTTCGAAATCAAAGGTGTCTGTTAACATGAGTCCGTTGGCTATGAATGCAAGTGGTATCTCGACATTCAGATTGAACTCCATCAGTTTATCGGCATAAATAAAATCATTGAAGTTTGAAGTATTACCATTTGGATTGGTTTCAAGTCTCAATGAATAATTTATCTCATCAGGAAGGTTACTGATAAATGCCGCTGCATTCGAATTGCTGTTGTTCAGAAGGAAGGTGGAATTGGTAACTGTCACAGGAGGTTGTCCGCCCTGATCAGTTGCACGTGTTATGTTAAATGGATTCGAAACACCGCTTCCACTAAGAGCAACACTGTTGCCGGTATTGGTATTAAGTGCATTTAGCTGTACAATTTTTACTCTTGCATCCGCACCAATGCCATTTTCAATTCCAATACTCATGTTTACATCCTGCAGATTTATATTGCCACCAATACTCTTGAATAAATCAATTGTTGTAAGTGATGGTCCGATATCAAAGGTGTCGCTGCCTAAGTAGCCACGTACATAGTCAGGGCGCAAATTCTGAAATCCTATATTGGAATAAATGCTATCTGTGATCGATAATGTCTTCATCAGACCTGTTGAATCAACACCTGCCTGAAAGATGTTGAACATGGTATTGACTGTATCAAAATTGGGTCCGGTTAAATCGAGTTCATAACCGGAGAAGTCGAAGAAGTTATTATATGATGAAACTCCACCCGGTGCAGCAGGAGGGAGGACCTTTGTTATTTCAAATGGAACTCCGTTTAAGGTAGCACTTGGCAATTTGTAAACAAAACGAACACTATCCTGTAAAGTACTGTACAAATCCATAACCACACCACCCGATTTTATTCTTGCCTTTGTTAATTGTACGCTTTCAAAGGTGAACTTAAATTTTTGAGCCTTGTCTATAAGGTTTTGTGCCGGAAATATAGCCGTTGCTGTAATTGGATTTAAATCATATACCGATAAAGTGGTTTGAAGTGCATCTGTTGTATCAATCACAACAGCATTGCCATTCGATCCCGGAGAAGCCATACTTAGAATTTGTCCCTCCATATTGCCTTCAATGGTGACTCCTGCAAGTGAAATGGTTTGTGTCTCAGTCGCACCTGTTGCAATCAATGGGAATGTTCCGGTTGCCACAACTACACTGTTGGATGTATTCTTCAGTTCAAATACCACATTGGTTATATCAATTGGTAGTCCGTTGTAAATAGTAAGATCAAGAAAACCTGTTTGTAATTCCATCGATTGAAATAGTGTGTCGGCATCAATGGCGAATACTGATGATGACAGACTGGAAATTGCAGGTATAGCAAATGAATTGCCATTCTGACTGACTATAATCGCACCTAAAATTCCTGCATTGGAACAAATCTGACCCAGGGTTACAGGATAATCAATAGTTTGTTCCAGTAAGCTGATCGAATCCAATGTGTAAGACCTGGTGACACTGGTATCGTAGAAACTGAACAACGAATCAACTGACATATCATACAAATGGGTTTCATACACCACTTTCAAAGAACTGTCAGCGCCAACTTGCAGCAACGAATCACTGATGATATCTGTGATATCAAGCGAAGAGTTCAGCAATGGCATGAGGATATCAGTATCCCATCCTAAATTATCTTCATCTCTTTTGCAGGATGTAATACTTACCAGAAGCAATAGTCCGATTAACCAACTATACTTCCTGAATTTCATAAGGTGCATATTCGCAGGGATTTGTTACAAACCTATTAAATATAGATCAGTAAACCAAATGCAGTTTGAACCTGTTTTAATTGAAGAAAATAAGTGTAATGTATTGAAAAAGAGTGGTATACAAAGAGTCTAGCTTGTGCTAATACAATCAGGTAATAACCTAAGAAAGAGTTGCTTACTGCATTCGTTGTCTTTTGATGAGATAAGGCATGAGCACCTGGCGGTAACCTTCATGAATATCGGCATCAATAAGATCAATTTTGTATTGGGCACATTTGAGCTTTAGCTCCTGTTGAAATTTGCTCATTTGCGACAGGTAAGTTTCCCGAACCTGATTGGAATGGACTTTCACTGTTTCGCCCGTCTCCACATCAATAAATTGATACGGTCTGTTTTCGAATTTAAAATCCTGCTCTAGTTTTTTATCGGTTACATGAAAAAGTATAACCTCATGTTTGTTGTATTTGAGATGTTGCAATGCATTGAACAATTCATTGCTGTCACTTAAACTATCCATCATATCACTGAAAATAATTACCAGTGATCTTTTATGAATGGTTTCTGCAATCTGATGTAATGCCAGAGCTGCCGATGTCTGGCGTTTAATTTCAGAGCCACCCGAATTCATGGCCTGTTCAAGTTTCATGAACATCAGTTTTTGATGCAATGTACTCGAACGTGCCGGTGTATTTTCTTCCAGCGTTTCCGAGAATATACTTAATCCCGCAGCATCTCTTTGCATTTTCAGCAAATGAATTATTGCAGCAGCTGCATGAGCAGAAAAAGTAATTTTATTCATCGTATCTTTTTCCTGCAATTCCTTGCCGGGAAAATGCATACTGCTTGAGTTATCGATTATTATCTGACAACGAAGATTGGTTTCTTCTTCATATCGCTTCACAAAAAGTTTATCGGTTTTGCCATACAATTTCCAATCCATGTGACGAGTCGACTCACCTGTATTGTATAACCTGTGCTCTGCGAATTCAACTGAAAAACCATGAAAAGGACTCTTATGCAATCCTGTAATAAATCCCTCAACAACCTGTCGGGCTATGAGCTCCAGGTGACCGAGTTGCTGTATTTCATGTTGATTAATAGCCACTGCAGTTTAGGTTAGGGACGTGTTGATATAACTTAAAATACTCTTAAAAATTTTATTTGTGATGAATACCGAAGGCAGACTTCACCAAGGCAAATAAAGAATCAGAAACCCATGAATACACAGGTTTCTGATTCTCTGATTATTTCTGATTAAAGCTGACCGTCGATTTTGCCTGCCAAAACTGATTTTGGAACAGCACCAACTTGCTTGTCAACAATTTCACCACCTTTAAAAAATAATATAGTAGGGATGTTGCGAATACCATATTTCATAGATATTCCGGGGTTACTGTCAACATCAACTTTGCCAACTACGGCACGTCCGTCATAGTCTTTTGATAGTTCTTCCACAACTGGTCCAACCATTCTGCATGGTCCACACCATTCAGCCCAAAAGTCAACTAATACGGGTTTGTCTGATTTTAATACCAACTCATCAAAGTTGGAGTCTGTTAATTCAATTGCCATGATTTTGAAATGATAAATGATATATGATAAATGATAAATTTTTTATGTTCAATTTTAAATGGAGGAACTTAATGATCGGGTCACTCAGCACTTATCACCACTTAACTGCGCTCCGCTTTGGGTGACGATTTTCACTGTTTACTGTTTTCTGTTCACTTTTTACTGATTACCGATCACTGTTCACTGTTCACTGATTACTGTTCACTGACTACTGTTCACTGTTCACTGATCACTGATCACTGATCACTTTTTACTGATCACTCAATTTCCATACCACCAACATTTTTATGCCAATGTGTCAGTTAAGTATTTATTTTGAACCTAATTCCCTGACGATATTCCAGTTCTTCGAATAGTTTTTTACTGAAGTTAACCCTAACCTTTTTACTGGCTAACTCTACCTTATTTTCTTTATCTCTAACACTAAACTTAACGGGAAGTTTACCGGGATATTCTTTGAGTAGTATATCCAGCGTATTAACCGTTTCACTGTTTATTTCATCCAAACTCAGACTTAATGTCAGGGATTTGGCAAATTCGTTGCCAACATCTGGTAGTAATTTTATGCTGGATATCTTGATTTCCAGATTATTAGGGTCGTTATATCGCGATTGCACCTTGGCTTTGATGAATAAGTAATACTCCGGTGTCAGGTATTGTTTGAACTTCAAATAATCATCCGAAAACAAAGCTAATTCATGTGAACCGGTATAATCTTCAATAAACATTACCCCAAATGGTTTCCCTGACTTGGTAGTCCGGTGATTAGCACTTGTCACAATTCCCGCAAAAGCGATGTCTTTGCCTCGCATTTTTGTCAGATCACCCAACTCATTTACGGGTACATTGCAGAAAGCTTCAATCTCAAAACGGAATTCATCCAATGGGTGTCCCGATACATAAAACCCGACTACATCTTTTTCATTTCTGAGTTTTTCCAATTCCGACCAGGGTTCTGAAGGATAAAATTTAGGCGCTGGCATTTCAACAGCACTTGCTTCCCCAAAAAGGGAAACCTGAGATGAATTTCTGGCATCCTGACTGCCGGTTCCATAACGTACTGCCTTTTCCAGATTGGTCAGATTATTTTCTTTCGGATCTTTTTCAAACCACATGGCACGATGCGCCTGCCGATCGAAATCGAATGCACCGGCCATCACTAAACTTTCCAGACAACGTTTATTGACATTTTTTAAATTAACCCGGGATACCAGATCCAATAAATTCTTGAATGATCCAGCTGTTTTACGTTCTTCAATGATAGCTTCTACAGCTCCTTCACCAACACCTTTAACAGCACCTAAACCAAAACGAATTTCACTGTTTTTATTAACGGAAAAATTATAAATCGATTCATTCACATCCGGACCAAGTACTTTTAATCCCATGCGCTTACATTCCTCCATGAAGAAGGTAATTTTATCGATGTTCGACAAGTTATGTGTGAGTACTGCCGACATATATTCACCGGGATAATGTGCTTTCAGGTATGCTGTCTGATAAGCCACAAAAGCATAGCATGTAGAGTGTGATTTATTAAACGCATATTGTGCAAATGCCTCCCAATCGGTCCATACTTTTTCACAGGTTTTCGGATCATGACCATTAGCAGCACATCCATCCATGAATTTCGATTTCATTTTATTCAGGACTTCAATCTGCTTTTTACCCATTGCCTTACGCAAAGTATCGGCATCACCTTTTGTGAAGTTCGCCAGCTTCTGCGAAAGCAACATCACCTGTTCCTGATAAACTGTAATACCGTAAGTTTCCTTCAGGTATTCTTCCATAGCGTCCAGATCATACTTCACCGCTTCTTTGCCATGCTTACGGGCAATGAAATTCGGAATGTATTCAATAGGACCCGGGCGGTACAAAGCGTTCATGGCAATAAGATCTTCAAACTTATCAGGCTTTAAATCTTTTAAATGCTTCTGCATTCCGGCCGATTCAAACTGAAACGTTCCGTTGGTTTCACCTTTCTGATACAGTTCAAATGTCAATGCATCATCTAAAGGAATAGAATCAATTTCAATATTTATCTGATGATTCTGGCGGATTAGTTCCAAAGCTGTTTTTATAATGGTCAGCGTTTTTAATCCCAGAAAATCCATTTTAATTACGCCTGCATCTTCAATTACTTTACCCTGATATTGTGTTACCAGCAAATCAGAATCTTTTGCAACTGCAACAGGAATTAAGTCAGTAAGATCTGTGGGTGCAATAATAATTCCTGCAGCATGAATCCCGGTTCCTCTCACAGAACCTTCCAGAATTAAAGCTTCTTTAAGAATATTTGCCTGAAGATCTTTTCCCTTATGAATTTCACGCAGTTTCTTTACATTCTCGATATCATCTGCACCAAGACCTTCTTTTTCTTTCAATCCTTTTTCACCTTCGAGTGGCGCATTGATAACACGATCGAGTGAAATGCCGGGTTTATCGGGGACAAGCTTTGCCAGGAAGTTTGATTCGGAAAGTGGCAAATCAAGTACGCGTGCAACATCTTTAATGCTCATTTTTGCAGCCATAGAACCATAAGTCACAATTTGTGCAACCTGATTCTTTCCATATTTCTGCACTACATAATCAATTACTTTCTGACGGCCTTCATCATCAAAATCCGTATCAATATCGGGCATCGACTTTCTGTCGGGATTTAAAAAACGCTCGAAAAGTAAATTGTATTTGATAGGATCAATATTGGTAATCCCAATACAAAATGCAACTGCGGAACCGGCAGCGGAACCACGACCGGGACCAATAAATACGCCCATATCACGGCCTGCTTTTATGAAGTCTGCAACAATGAGAAAGTAACCGGCAAATCCCATAGTTTTTACCGTATGAAGCTCGAAATTTAATCGCTCTTCAATCTCTGCAGTAAGGTCTACATATCTGCGTTTCGCACCTTCAAAAGTTATATGTCGTAAATAATCATCCTGCGTGGTGAATCCCTGAGGAATCACATAATTTGGAAGGAGGATATCTTTTTTTAAATTCAGAATTTCAACTTTATCGACAATATGATTGGTGTTGTCGATTGCTTCGGGAATGTCGCTGAAAAGTTTCGACATCTCATCCGGTGTCTTGAAATAAAACTGATCGTTATAGAACGCAAATCTTTTTCCTTTCACAAAAGCATCATCATCTGAAAATTCTTTCATGGTTGGAGTAGCCTGCTTTTCTCCGGTGTTAATGCATAATAAAATATCATGTGCATTGGCATCCTGCTGATCTACATAATGCGTATCGTTGGAAGCAATTACTTTCACGTTATATTTAAACGACCATTTCAGTAAAATTTCATTTACTTTATCCTGTTCAGGAATACTATGTCGTTGCAGTTCGATGTAATAATCTTCACCAAAAATATTTAACCACCATTGAAATTCTTTTTCCGCTTCCTCTTCACCTTTTTTCATGATGGCACGGGGAACAGAGGCGCCAAGACAACACGTGGTTGCTATAAGACCTTTGTGATATTGCTTCACCAGTTCCTTATCGATACGGGGATATTTTCCATACATACCTTCCATAAAACCCAATGAACACAGTTTTATTAAATTCTGATAACCCTCTGCATTTTTAGCCAGGAACAACTGATGATAACGAACATCCTTATCATCTTTGGTAAATGCTCTTTTGAAACGGTTCTCCACCAGATAAAACTCACATCCCACAATAGGCTTCACTTTTGGCTTCCCATCAGCACCCTTGTGTTTGTATGCTTCGGCAACAAATTCAAATGCACCAAACATGTTTCCATGGTCAGTGATCGCAATAGCCGGCATGTTATTTTCAGCAGCTTTCTTGTAAAGTTTCGATATATCAGCTGCTCCGTCGAGTAACGAGAATTGTGTATGTACGTGTAAATGAGAAAATTGGGACATTTTAGGATTGGAATTTTACTGGTAAAAAGGGTTGTTCCCGGAAAATATCTCCGGACTGTAAAAATACCTAAATTGAAGGTGCTATTCAGGGGTGTTGATAAAATGTGGAAAAATGGGTAACCACCTGATAAAAAGCAGAAAGCAACCGGGAAGCGATCACGGTTGCTATTCTTTCATTGTCATTTGAGTTGAACTTTCTTGACCTTTTTTATATGTCCATAGGCAAAGTGTTTTTGTTTTGTTTTGCTCTACAAACATAGGGCGGGATTTTACCCTGAAATGCTCATGTTTTAACAATTGTGACATTGGTAAGGAATTTAATACTTTATCAAGGTTTTTCAGTGATTAAGCCCCTATTTTACAGGCTTTTCGCATTTATTATTTCATTTGGCGATTGTAAGAAGATTAGGTCTTACCGGCATAAATCGGTATGATTTTTAGTATTTTTTACAGCTCCAGTTCAAAAATCTTACAATTTCACATGATGAAAATTTACTATTTCCGCCCAATAAATGGCTATCAAAATAACCGCAAACTTGCCTGGAATTTTATCAATGGATCCCAAAGCACCTCCTTTAAGTATTTTAAGGCAACCTATAAATTGATTTAAGTAATTAAATATCAGTGATATGTAATTTTAATTTTGTTTTTTAAAATAATTTTATATCTTTGATTTGCCGGCCCCGGTAACACACCTTTTCATTATACCCTTTTCATAGTTTATTTAGACTTTAGATTTAGCTGTTGGCTTTAGAATTCGTTTTACAGTGTGAGTTCATTATT
>CAUJFJ010000058.1 GCA_963169675.1 Bacteroidota bacterium | reverse complement strand
GCACCATAACCGCCACCATTGGCAGAATTATTAAGTATGGCAATATCATGAAAATCGCCACTCTCAAGAATACTGGTTTCGGAACCGGAAGCAATATAAGCTCCTACCAAAGTACTGTTGGTGCCCGGCATATTCACTTCGCAATTGCTGATAATAATATTGTTGCAGGTTCCGAATAAATGAATGCCATAGAAACCACTTGTTGAAGCAACATCGCGTTCTACTTTTAAATTAATAATATTAAAATATTGCATGTTTGATAACCGAATGGTATGTCGGTTAGAAGCATCTGTCAGACCAATGATGGTTTCACCGCTTCCATCTATTTCAATTACAGCGGCTGGACCAGTTCCGGCAATATTGCTGAAAACTACTTGTTCCGTGTAAGGCCCAGATCCCGCTACTACAGTAATGAATACATTTGCTGATATACCATTCGTGATCAAGCTATTAGCACAACCACTGAAGGAACTAAAATTGGTTGCTGATGCAGGTGAATTCTTGTCGATAGTATAATTCCCTGCCAAAGGAATTGCCAATAAGCTTGAAAGACTGACTAGTGAAATGAGCAGGGTAAGAAATATGCGAGTGATTTTCATAGGGGATAGCTTCTTTAAAATTACAGTTACAAACACAAATATAGCATATTGTTGTTAAAAACAACTGCAAAATAGTTGAAAATCGAGTTAAGCGAAATCCATAAATATCTATAATTTTAGAAAAAAGTAATACCACTCATCAGGTATCCGGAGTATTCCATTAAAAGGCATGGTAATGATGAGATGATATTGATTAAGCAATATGAATTCAAAAATATCTATCACCAAAATAGGTCCCGGTTACGGGAAGTTGCTTTCAGAATTAGGCAGGCAATCGTTTGTGGAATCTCATGGATCTAGTGCTTCTGTTGAGGTAATAAATGAATACACAACACGAAATTATACGGAGCAAGTCTTTGAAGATATGCTTGCCAACCCCGACAATCACTTTCAATTGTTAAGGGTCAATGATGAGCCTGCGGGATATTAAAAAATTTGTTTCGATGCGGCACATCCGCTTGTACAGTCATCCCATGCAGTTAAACTCGATCGACTATACCTGTTAAATAAATTTCACGATTTAAAATTAGGTCACCGGCTGCTGCAATTCAACATAGCATATTCTCAAAAATTCAATCAGGACAGCATGTGGTTATTTGTTTGGAAGGGAAATGAACGAGCTGTTAAATTCTACCTAAAAGCCGGCTTCGAAATCAAGGGCAGCCACGATTTTAAGCTCACCGAGAACCATTCGAACCCGAATCATTTGATGGTGTTGGGGTGGGGTGGGTAGGAAGAGTTTGTGAACAGGAAGCGCTTGAAACTACAATGTACTAATTTCGATTGTAGTTGCGGTTTTGGATAAATGATCTGAGACGTGATTAATGCACTACCACAAAGCGGAATTGCACGCGTTTACCAGAGTCTGGGATCAACACACTTCCGACATATGGTCCATTGGCAAATGGAGTTACATCAGTGGTAACACTATTACCGGTAAATTCCGATTTTGAAACCACTCTTCCGGTAAGATCATTTATAGTCAGAACAAAGGACTGATTGACTGATGTTCCTTCTAACTGGATTGTAAGTAGATCACTCACAGGATTTGGAAAGACCAATAGCTTTTCCGGATTTTGCAGTTCTTCGATGTTGACATTTATTGGAGGGTAGGCAATTAGTGTTGAAACAGTATTTGTAATGATGGGCGCGTTGAAATCAAAATAGATGGCGGCAGTATTTTCAATACCTGTGCCTATTGGTAAATTCTGGAAGAAGCGAATTCCGAATTTCACATAGCCGTGACTGTTAGGTTCATCGGAAGTAGAATCTGGTAAATTGATATTGTCAAAATAGAAAGTAACTACACGGCCAGGTTGAAATTCATAGCGGACAGGATGACTGGCGGAAATTAGCCTGAATGTGGACTGATTTGTGAAGTTGCTCAGTGTATCTACTATCCTCACAAAGTCAGCCTGGAAATTTCCGGTATTTTGAAACCTGATAACATATTGCATCTCTTCGTTATTTTGAAGTTGCAGTGGGGTGAAATAGGGATGGTGATTTGCGGTTTTATCATTGGGATCGAAGGAACCAACCACTTCCGTATCTATTACTGAAAAATTGTTAGCAAGTACTGTATCTCCGGAAAGGGGTTCCACCTTAGAGCTGCAATAAATCGGAGTACCTATCGTATCCATCGAGGAAGTTTGAACTTCAATTTCAATATTGCGATGTTGCAAAAAGGTAATGGTATCGGTTACAAAGATTAAAGTATCTCCTGAAACGGAAACAGGTAATACATCTGAACTTTGGTATGTCAATGTAGAATCTAATATCACTTGAATTGTTGCAGGCAAATCAATACTTCCCAGATTAGAAACGGTAACATCAATTTTAGTTTTAAACCAGGGTCGAAAAGGTGTTCTGTTGGTCATGTCTATAGAGAGATCCTGAATGCCTTGTGGCAGGAACAAACCGAAATCAACATTAGCTGCTGCACCAAGTGCCAAATGATAAGGGGGATTGGAAGTACAATAAGCTGTGGGCAACGCAGGTCGAAGTGTATCGCCGATTGAGCCTATAAAGAATTGATAAAAACCTGTTGTGTCTGTACTATATGCGTGGTTATTGGGTGAAGTGTACAAAAGATGATTAGGCAAATAATATTCGCCAGGATCTTTACTACTATTATTATTCTGATCATAATATATATGTCCACTGATGATATCTAATGTATCCGAGCGCCACCAAATATTATTGCCCCCTACATAAAGAATCTCATTTAAAAAAGTAAAGATAGGTTCTTCAGGATTGGACACACTCATTTCAGGATTAGTTGCGAGCTGTTGCCAATTTTCACCATTGTTAATAGAATAATAAATATCCCCGGAACCGGAAGCATACCAGACTCCATCCTTAGAAAATAACGCCCTGGGTCTATAGGAAGCCGGGAAACCAATTCTGGCTGGTGTAATCCATGTGTTTCCAGAATCTGCAGAATATTTAAATTCACCTGACGCAGAAAGAACAAGTTTTCCTTCAAGGGCGAATAGAGCTTGATATACCACACCAGGAGCAAAATAACAAACTTTATTTTCCCAGGTATTAGTTAGGGTGTCCAACTTAAGCACATTTTGACTACCCACATTGAGTACGAAAAGTTCATTGTTACAAACCACAAACTGATCGGGATAAAATATATTTGAAAAACAGGCTGTATCCACCTGGGTGCTTACGCTATCCCATGTTGCTCCCCAGTCATCGCTTACAGCTACAAAATTATTATTCGACACATATATCTTTCCTGCATAATATTTAATGAACGATGGGCTATCCCAATAATTTTGATTAGAAGTAAATACCGAATCCCATGATATTCCATTGTTAAATGAATAGCATAAGTTGTTTGATGCGTTAGCTGATTTCGTAAACGCCAAAATTGTATCGCCAACAAAATCAAATCCTGCATTTCCATTTACATATGTGGGCGGCTCATTCCAGGTAGCGCCAGCGTTGTCACTCCTGTAGATCGTTCCATTTGATTTCGCATATAGCACACCGTTATTTTCATGCATAGATTCAATGATATTAGCCCTGATACCTGTTTCCGTTAGAAATGCAGTTTGTGATGCAGGATTGTACCGGTATAATCCATTTCCTACAGCGAGCCAATCCCAATTATTCAATAGAACAGAATGTTTGTCATTGATCCAAATTATTTCTTCAGGTATTGAAGAGAGCGTCCATGTAATACCTGTATCAGCAGATTCATAAATATACGGTGGCTGAGGATAGTTGTACACTAGATAAAGTAATTTGCCGTTGAAAGTTGTAAAGCTGTTCACATAATTGTTATTCACAAATAATGTGTCGTAGGTTAGCCCAAAGTCGGAGGTGCGGGCAATAAAGTAATGCGTAGTAGTATCTGTAAAATATGAAACAAATAAAAATGTACTGTCTATAACCACAGCATTGGAAGTGACATATGAGGAGTCAATATAGTTCCACGACTGCCCCCCGTTATCAGAATAAAAATTTCCTTTCTGTCCGGGATAGTAATTATAGGCCATCAGATACTTATTCGAATGGGTAGATATCTCTGCATAAGACCCTGGTAAAAAAAGAGTATCCCATGTCTGACCAAAATCTAGCGAAATATAATAATCATCGTGGTTGCTATTAATAATTAATGATGAATCTAAAACATAGATTTCACGCGTGCCCCACGTGTAATAAGTGTTTCCTGTTTCGGCTACCACCGGACTTCCCCAGGTCACACCCCCATCGAAACTGGTCATAGAAGAAAGATTGTAAACTGAAGGAGCAGGGTGCTCCTGTATCAGCATGATAACAGAATCTCCTTTTACCTTCAGATCGACAGTTGGCTCTATCAGAGTGGGGTGCCGGTCCCAGGTAATCCCTTCGTTTGAGGAACAGTAAACACCATACAAAGTAGTAGTCCAAATTTCGGTGCCAACCCTGGCAATGGCCAATGTACGACCACCCGTAGGTTGCTGTGACTGAATCCATTGTGCTTTAATAGCTACTGGTACAATAGCCAGTAAAATCAAAAGAATAATGAATGATTTTTTCATAAAAACAATTTTTAAAAGTTAAACTTCGTCGCTCTATGGAAATAGTAACGTTCTTATAAACAAATATAAGTGAAATATTTTGATTTAAGAAATTTGAGAAAAGAATGGACGAGGACAGTGAACTATGACTGGTTATAATGCCAAAACATTGCAAACCCGAACTTCCAGATTTGTTCTTAATGACTTGAATAATTTTTTATACCACAGACTTAATTATAAATATTCCAATAAGGATAGAAAAAGGAGCAATTAACCGGAAGTACAACGGTTTCAGTATTTCAGCGCTTTTGTTCGAAAAATCATGATGTAATTTTCGTGGAACAAAATAAAGGATCAATGAAGTGACGAGCATAAACCATCCAAACACCTTAAACAATTCAGGATATTCTGAGTAATCAGAGTAAATGATTAATGCAGATGCAGGAACCATTCTTAAGGTGATTTCTGCATAATTGATAAAATTAGTACTTCCCGCTTTTCTCAGAATTGCTCGTGCCTTAATGGGATTTATAAACATGAGTCCACCACAACCTATAAAAAATAGGCCAAATACAATTATTATAAATTTTGATATTTCGGTGAGCATGGGTTTAAAGTGAAATAAACACGTTTATCAGTTCTTTACAAACTTGCCGAAACTCCTTGTTCCATCATCATAAAAAACCTGCATGAAATACAAACCTGATTGCAAAGCGCTAATATCGTATTGCTGTAATGTATAATCATTTACTATTGTTGAAGCAATTGTTTTTCCTGAAATATCAGTGATGAGCATATGATGCATATGCTTCTTGCTTTTCAGATTAAGATGATCAGTTGTAGGATTCGGATAAATTGCCAGATACTTTTCTGAATAATCTTGCGCATTTAATCCGGAAGTAATAGATTCTATTTTACCAAAGTAACCATCAATATAATAATAAGTAAATGGTGTTGCATTTTGTAACTGGTATGGACCAAAGTTGAGCTGGTGATCTTCGAATCGACCTGTGAAATAAACAGTCCCTTGTGCATCGGCATAGATGGATGCTAAAATATTCTGTGTTACCCCACCGTGATAATACCCACCCAGACCATCAGCCCAAATCAAATTGGATCCACTATCCAATGCCAACATAAAACTTCCAAATCCTGAAGAATCGGTTACCAGTTGGTAAACACCTGCACCCGGATCTGCATCTATAGTATCAATGAAACTACCCATCAAATAAATATGATTCCATGCATCAATCTCCAAATTTCTTACGAACATCTTGCTGCCTAATTCTTTGGCATCATTAAAAGACCCATCGGGATTAATTTTCAGAAGATACCTTGATGTGCTAGTTAAATACGTCGAAACAGAATCAGGATTGAGATCTATGTTGATTGAACATTGTCCGGTCACATATATCATCCCGTTGCTTGCGATTTCAACTCCCTCGGGTTGATTGGATACATTGTTTGCATCAAAGTGATCCAGCCACATGAACATACCTGATTCGCTGTATTTTGCGATATAAAAATCCTCTGCGGTAGATGTTGTTCCGGCAATTATTGAGTACGAACCTGGTCCGGGATCAAAATCAGTTGTGCCCGAAAAAGATCCAATAAGTACTATTTCATTAAGCGGACTGAGAGCGACATCATAGACCCAATTGTTTTGGGTACCAGAAGCCATTTTAGCCCAAAGAAAATTTCCGGAACTATCAAGTTTCATGATAAATATATCACGACTTACAGCAGTCATAGAGAATGTTCCGGGTCCGGGATCGAAGTCGCGGGTGTTTGAAAAATGTCCGGCAATGTAACAATTCCCTGCACTATCAATTTCAGAATAGCAACGAGGAGTATTAAACATACCTCCAAATTCCTTCACCCATACAAAATTACCGGCGGGCGATAAACGAAGTACGAAGTATTTTAATCCAGCTCCTGCATTGAGCATAAAAACGCCGGAGCCAGGATCCATATCAACCTGATCATCGTAATACCCAGTGAGCGCAACATCGCCATTTGGAAAAAAGTCGAGTGAGTATTCATAATTATAAAGTCCTTTATCCCACAATCCGGCCCAAATAAAATTCCCTGTGGCATCGAACTTAGATAAAAAGAGTTTGCCCTTGATTGTATCGGTCGTTACCATAAAAGTTCCAATGCCCGGGTCGAGGTCAGCCGTTCCGGTTACTACTCCCAGCACATAAGCATTGCCATTATCGTCGGCAATTATATCTATTCCCGAATCATTTTTAGTTCCACCAAAAGATTTCACCCACTGGTATACAGGCTGCTGAGCTACAGCAAGTGTTATAGAAAACACCATAAAAAAAACGGTAACTGTGATTTTGCTATAATGATTCATGGAGGGTTGGGATTTTTCAAAGGTATGGAAAGTGGGGGAAAGGTTGCATAATGCCCAAGTGGTGATGATTTGTAATACTTAAGGCCGATGTAGCAATCTGATTCTATGATTTTCAAGATAATTATG
>CAUJFJ010000057.1 GCA_963169675.1 Bacteroidota bacterium | reverse complement strand
TGGTGGTAAATGGTGATGTGCTGAATCTGGGTTACATCGAACTCATTTACAATTCAGGAATACAAAATACATCCTTAGGTGATGCAACCTTAAAAGTAACCGGAAAATTCAAACAAACAACCGGAGACTTCAGAGGCATATTTAATCTTTCATCCATGAATAGCGGCAAAGCAGACATGGAATTCGGTGACCTGGAAATCACAGGCGGCATATTCATGAGTCACTATGCTTGTCATACTGCCGGTGAAACAGCAACCATAAATGTACTAGGCGATCTGATCATTGATGTCATAAATGCGAATGCGAAATTCCGTTGGAATGGACTCACCACTTTGTCGGGAACTAACTGTAATCTGCAATTGCAATTAACTATTCATGGTGACTTGCTGATCAAAGGAAATCAACTGGCAGAATTTACATCCAGTGGCAGTACCGGAATGGAGCATGTATTGGTAAAAGGCGAAGCAATTATTGAAGGAACCAATGCAAATTTCAATTATGGAAATCATGCAACGCAACTACGATTCGAAAAATCACTCTATGTAAATGGGGGCACTTTATATTTATCACGCACCAACGGACCACTGCAGGTAACAATTTTGCAGAACCTGCAAATGGTAGCCGGAACTTTATCGGTACAGGGAGGTACATCAAGTGCCAACATCACTGTAAATGGCAGATACAATCAGGCCGGTGGTGTAATGATGTTACATAATAACAGCACGGAATCAACAGGCGCTGTTGTTTACATGACTTTGTTTGGCGATTTCGTTCAGCAAGGTGGCAGCCTGGTATTCGATAACAATAATTCATCTACAGCTTCACACAAAATTTCCCTCAACGGAGATCAGTTCACCCGAAGTGGAAATTCATCGATCACAACCACAATATCGGCCATGAACCCGGTATATGGAATTCTCTATTTCGATAATCAAGGTACCACAGGATATTCTGAATCATCTTCCGCAGCAGTTATACAACATGTCAAGCAGGTCATCAGCTCAGGCTGTACGCTGCACGTGACTGCAGGAAATTTACAGGTTGCTTCTTCATCCTTAAATACAAACGACTATTTAATGGTTGCATCGAATGCAGTACTTGACTTAGGGATACATCAGATTTATACCAACGGTCAGCAACCATATTCTGGTTTAACCGCCGGTGATGGAGCAAGAATCCGTATCGCTCATCCGGAAGGATGGTATAACGGAACAGCCAATGCTGCAGTAAAGGCAACCGGGAATATGGCATATTCACTTCATGCCAACAGCATTATTGAATACTATGGCAATAGCAATCAGATTGTAACCGGCACAGGAACCGGGACTGCACAAAACAGCGACAATCAGTATGGCGTATTGGAAATAAACAAAAACGGGGGAAGTGCTAAACTTCAATCGGGACAGCTATTCGTTCGTACCGGGGTCGACCTCACCAATGGTGAATTGGCACTAAATAACTACAACCTCACCATTCTTTCAGGATCGCCACATGCTATTAAAAGTACGAATGGTTATATCAAAAGCGAACTGAATGCATCACCTAATTCTGGTCAGGTTATACGCATGAATATTGAACAGGGAAATCATACCATTCCGTTTGGAGTTACACCGTCAACAAAGATTCCTTTCACCTTTTCACCATCAGTGGGACTTGGAAATAGCTTTGCAATCTCAACCAGAGCCACTGCATCAGATAACCGACCTCTTCCTGCAGGAATAACAAATATAAATTACAATGGAACTGATATCGCCAGTGATCGTGTGATTGATCGCTGGTATTTTATTACGGCTCCGGGTGTTACAGCTGATTACACCGTATCCTATCTGGGAGATGAGAATTCTACCAGTGCTCATTATGCCAATAAAAATTTTTCGGTCATGTCGTGGCAAGCAGGAAAATGGATTGTTACCGGAGGTACAGGATCTGGAGAGACCACCGGCACCGGAAATGTAACAGTATCAAACAGCAAAAACTGGGGAAGCTTGTTACTTACGGCAAATGAATTACTGACTCCGGCCGATATACTTTCGTTCACTGCTATTCCGGTTGACAAAATTGTTCAACTTAACTGGGAATCGAAACCGGTTACAGCTGTCTCCAACTACATCATTGAAAGATCTTCCGATGGATTTACATTTGCGGCTTTATTCAGCAAACAGGCTATTTTACCAGATGGAAATCCTATTCAATATGATGCTGTAGATGATCAGCCCTTACCCGGCACATCCTGGTATCGTTTAAAGCAAATCAATACCGATGGAAGCATCAGTTATTCCAATATGGAACGTGTTGATTTTGGAATACCAATGTCACCTGGAATTGAAAACTTAACCGCGGGACCAAATCCGTTCAGTTCAAACTTTAACATCAATTTTGAATTGGTCATGGAAGGCGAAATATCTATTACGCTTTACAACCCTGCGGGACAAATAATGTACACACAAAAAGCTGCATTTGATGCAGGCAAGAACACCTTCACCGTTTATGATCAGCGACAACTGGCTTCAGGAATTTATTTACTGACTGTTTCTGATGGAAAAACAAGCAAACATTTAAAATTATTTAAAATCTGATAAAACCATTACATTATGGGACGACATGCATTAAGAAGCAGACAAAAAATGAAAACAATGAGTAAGACAGTGTATCTGGTAGCAGGTGCATCCTTACTTGGTCTTGCATCCTACTTCACCTTCTTCATCAATACCACTCAGGTAAGCACTTCCAATGCGGGAGTATTTAAAAATATGATGGCAGGATATGATATCAACAACGGTGATATTATTGCAGCTTACAGCTGGGATGAGGGTGACTTGCTCAAAGCAGAAAGCGGCCCTGATGGAATCAGTGTTTCCAAAGATGCGATTTGTGCAGACGGAGGTTCAGAAAATACCAGAGGTATTGGTCCGGGAAAAACGGGAGCACCTTTGAATTTCGAAATCCCTTCGGTAAAAGAACTAAATATGGGTGGTATTGATTTAAGTATCGACTACCGGAAATCAGAAAATGAATGTAACCTATTTACCAGAGGTGATGAGTTTAATATGGGAATCAAACAAGGTAAACTTTCCATTCATTACAAAGTGAAAGGTAAAAACAAAAAAGCTGAAACTATCAGTGAAGTTACCCGTTATGAGATCCCGGCCGATGATGAATTCAGAAACTATCGTTTCATTTATGATCCGGTAAAAGGAAAATCAGAATTGTTTGTAAACAATGTGGCAATATGGAGTCACGAAAGTGAACCGGAAAGCGTGCTGATGTGGAATGAGGAAGAGACACTGGTGGTTGGAAAAAACCTGAAAGGCGACGGAACAGAAAAAGTATTTGTGGATAATGTACTTGTTAAAGCTACACAGCAAATAAAAGAACTACCGGTTACCTTGTTGAACTTCGAAGCCAAAGCAGAAAATAATTATGTAATGGTATCTTGGTACACTGCATCAGAATCAGAAATCGATTCATTCATTGTAGAACGTTCACCTGATGCAAAAGAATTTGCTGAAGTAGGAAAACTAAAAGCAACAGGAGCTCCGGGTGTACTTACAGCTTATGCCATAGTCGATAAAGCACCAAACCAGGGATTGGCATACTACCGCCTGGTACCTTCGAATAAACCATTGAAATCGTTAACGATATCAATGATAGGATATAAATACCGCGGAAATGGCGGCGATTTAAAAGTAACAGATGTGGTTTCACCGGAAGAAACCAAGAAATAGAAATAAACGACGACTCCGATAGCCCGGGACTAAAAAGTCAATCACATCTGAAACCGACCCTTAAAAAAGGTCGGTTTTTTTATTGGTAAATTTTCTGTTTAAATATGATTTTCCAGCCGCTTTTTGTAGTTTTACCAAAATAATGATTTTGGCATATGTCGAAAAATGAACTGGTAATTTATAGATCCTCAGCCGGCTCTGGTAAAACTTACACGCTGGTAATGGAATACCTGAAACTGGTTTTGAAACGGCCTTCACTCTACCGTTCCGTACTGGCGATTACTTTTACCAATAAGGCTACTGAAGAAATGAAAACCAGAATTGTAGCTGCTCTGGTGAAAATTGCCCGAAATTCGGACCCGAAATTCATTGAAGAAGTACAAGTGGCAACCAGAATTCCTATTCAGGAGCTACCGGAAAAAAGTCGCAAGGTTTTGAATAATATATTGCACGACTATTCCGGATTTGCCATTTCTACCATCGACAGTTTCTTTAGCGGTCTAATCCGTTCACTGGCCCGCGAATTGCACCTTCCGCTTCGTTTCGATCTGGAATTGAATATTGATAAAGTTATTGATGAAATAACTACACTCCTGCTCGATGATGTTGGCACCGATGAGTGGCTTGGTAAATGGCTAAGAGAATTTATCCTTCACCAACTGGATGAAGAAAAAGGCTGGAGAATAGAAAATGAAATTAAACGCATTGCACGGGTTTTGTTTGACGAGAAGTATCGAAGCATTTTTCATACCCATTCTCCCGCCATTACTTCCGGATTCATTGCATCCTTAAAAGAAATTAAGCAAAAATTCGAAAATCCGATCCATCAGGAAACAACGCGTTTTTTAAAGGCTCTGGAAGATCATCATTTAACAGTTGAAGAATTTTCATATGGCAAATCCGGTGCTGCCGGTTACCTGCTGAAACTTCACAATTATCCTGAACCAAAAGATTACAAACCAAGTACCCGGTTTATAAAGGCTTTGGCAGAACCATCATCGTGGGCAACAAAAAAATCGCCGAGAGCCAAAGAAATCATTGATCTTGCAGAGAGCGTGTTAAATCCCATCGGGGAGAACATCCTCTCTATCATCAGCGAACAATTTACCATGTATAAAAGTGCCCACTGTGTGCTTATTAATGCATACATGTCGGGTATTTTGGGTGCGCTCGATCAGCGCTTGCGAAAATTCAGAGATGAACACGATCTGGTATTGATTAGTGATACCAATCAAATGCTGAATAAAGTAATCAGTAATGAAGATGCACCCTTTATTTATGAGAAAACCGGAAATCGATTCACGCATTTTATGCTGGATGAATTTCAGGATACATCCGACTTTCAGTGGAGAAACCTGATGCCTTTAATCACGAATGCATTGGGTTCCGGAAATTATGCCATGCTGGTTGGTGATGCCAAACAGTCTATTTATCGCTGGCGAGGTGGTAATATGCAGCTGTTGCTGGATGGTGTCCAGAAAAATCTGAAATCATTCGAAGAAATTACACGGATCGAAAATCTGGAATCAAATTTTCGAAGCAATGAAGTAATAGTTAATTTTAACAATCAGTTTTTTCAAAATGCACCCGACCGCCTCCCTTTTCCTGATCCGGTTAAAGTTACACAGGCTTATAACGAAAAGGATGTAGCCCAAAAATGGAAAAAAGGTGTTCCCGGTGATGGCTTTATCTCTATCAATTTCTTTAAAGATACCACCGAAAAAGTGGATACAGACACCGGTGAAATGACCACTGCCGAAAAATGGAAAGACCAGGCAAGTGAAGCTACCGTAACAACGATTCATAAATTGTTTGAAACCGGTTATGAGCCCGGCGACATTGCGATTCTCGTCCGGCAAAATTCTGATGCAAAACAGATAACGCAATTCCTGATTGAAAATGGTATTGACCGGATCATTTCACCCGAATCGATGCAATTGAATCATTCAGCCAAAATTCAGTTCCTGATAAATATTTTTAAATTCATTAACGATCGTACCAATGCTATTGCTCTCACGTATGCCGTTTATTACCTGAGAGTTCTTGCTGCAAAGTCGGAAACCACTTCACTTCACGAACTGTTTGCAGCTTCTTCCAGTGAAAAAATTGCCATTCTGCCTCAGTCATTCCGCAACCGTATCATGGAATTTCGAAAACTGCCTTTGTATGAATTATCAGAAGAAATTACAGATATTTTCGGTCTCAACACCTCACCTGATGCTTACCTGCAACGGTTTTTGGATGTCATCCTCGATTATATCCGTTCCAACCCTCCCGACATTGCCAATTTTCTGGAATGGTGGGAAGAGAATGAAAATAAAGACAGTTGTTCGGTGATTATTCCTTCCGGCGAAAATGCTATCCGGGTAATGAGTATTCACAAGTCGAAAGGTTTGCAGTTTCCGGTTGTAATTATGCCATTTGCCGACTGGGACCTAAAGCCAAGTAAAGAACTTACGCTTTGGGTACGTTCTGAGGTGCCACCTTTCAATGATGCCACCGCACACCCCGTAAAGTTTTCGGGACTCCTTGAAAATTCATTATTCGATGAGGATTATCAGAATGAATTAAACGCAAACTACATCGACAACCTCAACATACTGTACGTAGCTTTTACCAGAGCAGAAAAACAATTGTATGTATTTTCTAAAAAACCGGGTGAAAAATATTCCTCCAATAACAAAACAGGAGTTTTCCTGATGGAAGTACTGGGCACTTTCGGAACTTTAAATAACTGGAATCATGAAGAGTCGAAATCCGTTTTTACTGTGGGAGCCTTTCAGCCAAAAGCCGCAGTTGCAACATCTTCAAAAGATGCATCAACACCTATTTCCCAATGGATTTCTATTCCCTGGAAAAGCAGAATTAAAATGGGAAT
>CAUJFJ010000056.1 GCA_963169675.1 Bacteroidota bacterium | reverse complement strand
GCTGATCTCCCCCAAGAGCTCACATCGACGGGGAGGTTTGGCACCTCGATGTCGGCTCGTCACATCCTGGGGCTGGAGAAGGTCCCAAGGGTTGAGCTGTTCGCTCATTAAAGTGGCACGCGAGCTGGGTTCAGAACGTCGTGAGACAGTTCGGTCCCTATCTGTTGTGGGCGTTAGAAGTTTGAGAGGGCCTGACTCTAGTACGAGAGGACCGAGTCGGACGAACCTCTGGTGTACCTGTTGTCGCGCCAGCGGCACCGCAGGGTAGCTACGTTCGGTTAAGATAAGCGCTGAAAGCATCTAAGCACGAAACTTGCCTCAAGATGAGACTTCTTTATAAGGGTCGTCAAAGATGATGACGTTGATAGGTTATAGGTGTAAAGTCAGTAATGGCAAAGCCGAGTAATACTAATTACCCGTTAGCTTTCTTATACTGGGATGTTCAATGTGTTTTCTTTCTCTAAATGTCATATACGTATTTTGGCTTTAGGCCAATCTCTTATTTATGGTGATTATAGCGATGGTGTCCACCTCTTCCCATTCCGAACAGAGAAGTTAAGCCCATCAGCGCAGATGGTACTGCATTTATTGTGGGATAGTATGTCGTTGCCGTAAATTTTAAAAAGCCTCATTTCGAAAGAAATGAGGCTTTTTTTTTATCCCCTAAAACTAATTTAGTTTCTCCTCCCCAACACCGCTTTCTCTCTATAGGTTTTTTACGATATTTGTACCAGTGAAAAATTTCCTCCTTCAGTTTATTATCTTTTGGCTTTTAGTGCTGAAAACTACCTGCTCCCAGGCTCAGTCTTCTGCCGATTCCACTACACTTAAAATCACTGCTTTTAAAGGCTTCTATTTGATCAATTCTCATAGTCCTGTACTTGTTTCTGACTCCGCTTTCCTGCCATCATTTGTCCAGATTTATGACCCGCTTTTCCGTAATTTCTTGGGCGACCCAAGATCCGGAAACCTCGGTTCAGCCTCTTTTAGCTTCGTCAATCATTTAAATGATTACAGGTTCTTTACTGATGGATTTAATCAATTTGATGCCTATCTCATCAGACCCGATCAAACTAAACTAAATGGACTTAAAAGACGGTTTACAAATGTTAATTATCACCTGGGCTCCAAAAAAGAACAACATATTCTGATCTCTCATAAGCAAGAGTTCAGAAAAGGTCTCGTGGCCGGACTCGATTTTGGTGCGCTCTCTTCACCCGGCGATTTTTCCCGCCAGTTAAATAAAAACAGAAACTTTAATATTTATGCCGGATATGAATCAAAATCTAAATCATACCGGAATTTCTTTAGCTACACTTCCAATAAAGTGGAAAATCAGGAAAATGGTGGTATTGTCGCAGATTCCGTTTTTGAAGATGCCTCTGATCTAAATACCAAAACACTGCCGATATCTCTCGCAGCTGCAACCGCTACTCATCGCACACGGGATTATTTTATTAAACAGCAATTTCATTTATCTAACTTATTCTCAAATACAGACTCTTCAGCTGCTGACACTGAATTCGATAATAGCGGATTCGTAATTTCTCACACCTCCTGGTGGAGCAGGAAATCAGTTGAATTTGTAAATCAAAATGCGGATTCATCCTATTTTACTAATTTTTACAAAGACAGCACCGCTACTGACGATTCTTCATTCTATTATGATGGTTTTCATCAGGTAGTTTTAGACTATAATTTTAAATTGAGTGATGCCAGATTCAGTCTTGGTGGAGGCTACGAATATCAGGATGCACATTTTCGCACAGATAGTATCAATTTTGACCAGTTTTTAGGATCTGCCTTATTGCAGGCACATTTTGAAGATCACCTATTTAATGTTGATTTTTCGTTTAGAAAATCTATTTCTGATACCTATGAAAAAGTAATTGAATCCCGCTTGTATGTTGCCTTTTCTCCGATTTCGAAACGTTATAAAACCTGGGCATCACTAAATATTTCTAAACGCCCTCAGTATTTCAAAGATCAGTTTTATGTCTCCAACCATTTCAGATGGTCAAATGATTTTGATCTTGCTGAACACTTAAGATTTGAAACCGGTATACTTATTCCTTCATTAAAACTCAAAGTTCAGGCTACTTATTTGAATGTCGGAAATTATGTTTTCTACAATGAAAAAGCTGAACCGGAAATGCTTGGTAAGAAGTTAAATTATCTGGATGCACGCATCACTCATTCCTGGCAAATAGGAAAATTTGGAACCGATAATATGATTCGATTGCAAAACGTGGATGAGTCTCCTGCAGTTTATGTGCCAACTGTTGCCCTTTTTTCATCATTATATTATCATAATAGCTTTTTCAAAAATGCACTTCGTCTGAGATTAGGTGTTGATGTTACATTTTCATCTGAATCGGAATTGTATCAATACATGCCTGCTACCGGTGTATTTTATGAGTCCACAAACAAGAAATCAGGTAATTATCCCAGACTGGATCTGGTTGGTGTTTTAAAAATTGGCACAGCCAGCATATTTGTAAAATTGGAACATTTTAATGCCGGATTGTCTGAAAGAGACTACTATGGCGCCTATTTACATCCATTAACTGGCAGGAATTTCAAGTTTGGGCTGAGCTGGGATTTGGCTGATTAATAGTGCTTCCGTGTTGGGATATTCGATTTTTTACTTAATTTTACTAAGTAATTTAACTCAATTTTAACACAAATAATTTATGAAGCGCATTTTGCTTGTATTATCTTTTATTGTTGTTTCCCTCACTTCCAATTCTCAAACTTTTTCCGGTGCCGGAGGTGCTATTCCTGATAACAACAATTATGTTTATTTTCCGATTACGGTAAGTGGATTATCATCGACTGTTATCGATAGTTCTTTCGGACTTCAATCGGTTTGTATCAACCTGCTTCACAACAACGATTACCATTTAACAATTCAGATTGTAGCACCCGATGGAACTACCATTGATTTATCCATGAATAATGGTGGAACAGGAAATAATTACACCAATACCTGTTTTTCTGGAAATGCAACTACCAGTATAACAGCGGGGAGCGCTCCTTTTTCCGGTAATTATATTGCTCAGGGAATTTTAGGAAATGTAAATAATGGACAGAATGGAAATGGTACCTGGCAGCTGAAAATCAGAGACCAGAATTTTGGAACTTCCGGAACCTTATTAGCCTGGAATATGACATTTGGCAATAATCCTGCGCTTCCTTTTGTTTTTGGTTCTTCCAATTTGCCAATCGTAGTGCTAAACACAAACGGTCAAACTATTGTGGATGATCCTAAAATCATTGCACACATGGGAATTATTTACAATGGACCTGGTGCTATCAATTATTTATCGGATCCCTTCAATAATTACGATGGAAATATTGGAATTGAAATAAGAGGATCATGGTCGCAGACATTCCCGCAAAAACAATATGGCTTCGAAACGCTGGATAGTACCAATGAGGAAGTGGATACCATGCTTCTTGGTATGCCTGCTGAAAGCGACTGGATTTTATACGCCCCTTACAACGATAAAACGTGCATGAGGAATGTTCTTGCCTATGATATTGCAAACAAAACAGGACATTATGCATCGCGAACACAATTTTGTGAATTGGTGATTAACTACGATTATAAAGGAATTTATGTACTTCTTGAGAAAATTAAACGGGACTCTAACCGCGTTGATATTTCCAAATTAGTTCCTGCCGACACCACCGGAGACGATTTGACCGGTGGATATATTATTAAAATCGATAAACCCATTGGCGGAAGTACTCCGGGTTGGTATTCTAATTATGCCGGTTATCCCGGGACGTTGATTCGGTTCCAGTACGAGTACCCCGATTACACCGAAATTATGCCGCAACAAAAAGTCTATATCGAATCTTATGTCGATTCGTTTGAAAATGCACTGCAGGCATCCTGGTTTACCAGTCCCGATAGTGGATATAAAAAGTTTATTGATTTAGAATCATTCATCGATTATTTCATCCTGAATGAAACTTCGAAAAACGTAGATGCTTACCGGAACAGTACCTTTCTCTACAAAAAGAAAATCACCAAAGGTGGCAAGCTATACATTGGGCCGGCATGGGATTACAACATTGGTTTCTGGAATGCCGATTATTGTTTAGGCTACGCTACTTCAGGCTGGCAATATCAATATAACAATGTATGCGGAACTGCAGGGGAAAATAATGTTCCATTTTGGTGGGCCAGGATGTTGCAGGATCCTTACTACAAGGATGCGCTCAGGTGCAGATGGGAAGAACTAAGGTTGTCTGTTTTACATACTGACACATTGCTGAATAAAATTGATGAGTGGGCTTTGGAATTAGATGAAGCCAAAGATCGTCATTTTACGAAGTGGCCAATTTTGGGCACCGCCGTCTGGGCAAATCCACAACCAGTTGCTAGCACTTATGCAGGAGAAGTAACAAACATGAAAAACTGGATCCAACAGCGGTTAACGTGGCTCGATTCCAATATCCCGGGTGTGTGTACGCTGAGTGGTGAAAATGAATTGACAAATGTTTCAAACTCTTTTACCATCTTCCCAAACCCAACCACCAACAAAATCACCATCCGGCTAACGGAAACGGCAGAAAAAATAACTGAAGTAAATGTGTTCAACATATACGGGCAAGGAGTAAAAGCTTTTAAGATTGCGCCGACGAACTCTGCTGAAATTGATATTGCTGATTTATCACAGGGTGTTTATTTCGTTAGGC
>CAUJFJ010000055.1 GCA_963169675.1 Bacteroidota bacterium | reverse complement strand
CACATTTTCTTCAATCATAATCGAGCCAAAATCGTTGGCACCGGCATGGAGGCACACCTGGGCAACCGGTTTTCCTACCGTGAGCCACGAAGCCTGAATATTTTCAATGTTCGGAAGCATAATTCTGCTAAGGGCAATCATTCGAATGTATTCATCGCCGGAGACATTGTTCCTGATCCCTTTAACTCTTTTCAGCATAGTTCCTTCATCCTGAAAAGGCCAGGGGATGAAAGCAATAAATCCTTTCGCATGAGTTGGTTTTTCAGACTGCACTTCACGAAGCCAAACCAGATGCTCAAAACGCTCTTCAATAGTCTCAATATGTCCGAACATCATAGTTGCTGAAGTGGTAATATTGAGTTGATGGGCGGCACGCATCACATCGAGCCATTCTCGACCCGAGCATTTCCCTTTAGAGATCATTCTGCGCACGCGGTCGTTCAGAATTTCCGCTCCAGCACCTGGCAGAGAATCTAGTCCTGCTTCCCTTAGTGCCTGTAAAACAGCGGTATGCGTCATTGCTTCGAGCTTCGAAATATGTGCAATTTCGGGAGGCCCAAGGGCGTGTAGCTTCAGTGTTGGGTATAATTCCTTGAGCTCCCGAAAGGTTTTGGTATAGAAATCAAGGCCTAATTCGGGATGGTGACCACCCTGCAACAGCAGTTGATCGCCGCCAAAACGGAAGGTCTCTTCAATCTTGGTTTTGTATTGTTCCAGTGTGGTGATATATGACTCTTCGTGACCGGGGATTCGGTAAAAATTGCAAAATTTGCAGTTTGCAATACACACATTGGTGGTATTCACATTCCTGTCGATGATCCAGGTGACAACCTTTTCAGGCTTCCTTTGCCATCTCATGGCATTTCCTACATGCATCAATTCGGCAGTTCCGGCATGGTCGAATAGAAATTTACCCTCTTCTGCAGATAAAAAAGCTCCTTCTAAAGCGCGATTCAATAAATCGGTAGTATTCATGATTTCAGGTATTTTTTAGCTAAACCTGTCAATTCTAAACATTTGCAACAAGTAATTGTTTCAATTCGCAGTTTATGGCAAAACACCGGTTTTGATATTATAGCCCGTTTAACTAATTTCAACCGCTCAAAATTATAACTATTTAATGAACACTGCAATCCGTAAGGTAACCACATCCGGCAAAGCCGATCATTTAGCCATTTTAGTAATCGATAATGCTAAATACGACAGTTCTCTATTCTCGAAACAGGAACTCGAATTTATTAATGCTGAAATTAAGAAAAAAAATAAACTCATCGCCATCAATCAGTATGGTCGGATTGTATTTTTACAACTCATTGACACAGATAAAGACAAAAAGTACAAAACGCTGGAGAAAATTCGTCGTGCCGGTGATTCTTTATGTGGTGCAGCCAACAAAAATGGCATTAAAGAAATAACCATTCTTTCTGATAACAGCAAAGAAAATACACTCGCTTATGCGGAAGGAATTTTATTGGGGAACTATCAGTTTCTGAAATACAAATCGTCTCCTGATACCAATTCATTAGCTAAAGTAAATGTTCTTTCGAAAGATACAGATGCTGATGCGATCAAAGATCTTGCAACCGTTTGTGAAGCAGTTTGCAAAGCACGCGATCTGGTAAATGAACCGGTGGCATCTTTAAATGCTACGGGACTTGCCAAAGCATTTTCTACAATGGGAAAAGATGCCGGCTTTAAAGTAACTATCTTCGATAAAGCGAAAATAAAAAATCTGAAAATGGGCGGCTTGCTCGCTGTAAATCTTGGAAGTATTGATCCTCCTACATTCACCATCATGGAGTACAAGCCAAAAAATGCAGTCAATAAAAAACCCATTGTTTTGGTTGGAAAAGGTGTTGTGTATGATACCGGTGGCTTAAGTCTGAAGCCTACTCCGCAATCAATGGATTACATGAAATCGGATATGGCAGGCGCTGCAGCAGTTGGTGCAACCATGTATGCTGTTGCCAAACAAAAATTGCCGGTGCATGTAATTGCATTGGTACCTGCAACCGATAACCGTCCCGATGGAAATGCTTACACTCCAGGTGATGTAATTACCATGTACAGCGGTATGACCATTGAAGTTTTGAATACCGATGCTGAAGGCAGAATGATTTTAGCAGATGCTTTGCATTATGCAAAACAATACAAGCCGGAATTGGTGATGGAATTCTCCACACTAACAGGTGCTGCTGCGAATGCTATCGGACATTATGGTATTGTTTGCATGGGCGACTGCGATGAAAAAGTTAAGAACTCCCTGAATGAAAGTGCTAACAACGTATATGAGCGCCTCGTAGAATTCCCTTATTGGGAAGAGTACGATGAATTGCTTCGTTCCGATATTGCCGATATGAAAAATATTGGTGGCGCAATAGGTGGCGCTATCACAGCGGGACGTTTCTTATCGAAGTTCACCGACTATCCATATATGCATTTTGATATTGCCGGACCTTCCTTTGGGAAATCAAACGATAGCTATCGTGGCAAAAACGGTACAGGTGTAGGTGTAAGATTTTTATGCGATTTCCTGAAGAAAAAGGCATCAGCAAAATAATGCGGTAAATCCGTTTACAGTGAATTAATTTTCTCAATCAGATATGAGTAATCTTGTAGAATCAGATATAAAAGTACGGGTAGGAATTACCATTGGTGATGTAAATGGTATTGGTCCGGAAGTTATCATCAAAACTTTTTCTGATAGCCGGATGCATCAGGTTTGCACACCTGTAATTTATGGTTCATCGAAAGTGATTTCATTTTACAGGAAGACAATGAATAATATGGAATTCAATTTTACTTCCATTAAAAACTGTCTTGAATTAAATCATAAACGAACCAATCTGATTAATTGCTGGGATGAAGAAATAAAAATTGAACCCGGAATTGCTAACAGCACCGGTGGTAAATATGCATTTACTTCGTTGCAGGCTGCAGTAAAGGATCTGACGGATGGAAATATTGATGTGCTCGTAACTGCTCCTATCGATAAAAAAACCATGCAACAGGATGGATTCCGTTTTCCGGGACATACTGAATATCTGGCACAACAATTTAACACTCCCGATCATCTGATGATGCTGGTGAGTGATCGCTTGCGTGTTGCTACAGTAACGGGACATGTTCCGGTTAAGCAGGTTGCACAGGAGCTGACCAAAGAAAAAATTCTTTCGCGTATTAAAGTCATGAATAATTCAATTAAACGTGACTTTGGTATTCGCAAACCTAGAATTGCTGTATTGGGATTAAATCCACATTCAGGTGATAATGGCTTAATTGGTACTGAAGAAGCTGAAGTAATCAGTCCCGCTATTAAAGCTGCCTTTGATTCAGGTATTTTAGTGTATGGTCCTTTTCCCGCGGATGGTTTTTTTGGAATGACCAAATTCAAAAGTTTTGATGGTGTTCTGGCCATGTATCATGATCAGGGACTGGTTCCATTTAAATCGATTTCATTTGATGCCGGCGTAAACTTTACAGCCGGTCTCCCGGTGGTGCGTACTTCTCCCGACCATGGCACCGGTTACGATATTGCCGGAAAAGGAATTGCTTCAGAAGATTCATTCCGCTCAGCGATTTATGCTGCATGCGATATTTTCCGGAATAGAATAGCCTTCGATGAAGCAGGAGCCAACCCGCTTAAGTTCTCGAAACTGGGCGGCGACCGGTAATTGTAGTAATAGTCCTCCCCTCTTTTTTACATTGCAGGTTGGAATTTTAAGAGAAATCACTTATTCTTGTATTTGATTTACCATACTTTTTAGACACGACACCCAAAATTTTGATTTAACGCTGATTATCAATGACTTACAAATCTATGATCTGGTGCTTTATAGCACTGTTGCCATTTATTGCTAATTCTCAAGTCCGTCCAAAAGCAACTCCGGAAGATGTTCAACTAGCAAAAGACTTGCTAAAAAAATATCCTACCGATGATGTTGCTTCGCTCAAAAAAACCACCTCATTCACATTTGCGTTGGAGAAAAATAAGAGTGGCGAATATGTTTCTGTTCGACAGAAAGAAAAGGATGAGATCCTGCAAATTAAAGGTTCAGGATATGTTACTTACGGAAATTCCATTGGCTTTGACAGTACATCATCTGTTTCGGGAGTAAAGTTTTTCGCCCGCAAAGACCGGGAGTTAAAAACTTTTGGTTCTATAAAATCTGCTTCTTACGAAGAAAATGGGATTTTCCATTCCGATGCTAAGATTTTTCAGGTGGCATTTCCTATGGATGGTCCAGGTTGCTACACAGCATTTGAATTCGAGAAGAAGTACAATGAAATCAAATATTTCACTTCTTATTATTTTCATGAATATTACCCTGCTGAACTGGTATCTGTATCTTATGAAATTCCTAAGTGGCTCGATATTGATTTAATTTTAAAGAATGGTGAAGGGTACGACATCAAACGAACTGAAACCAAAAGTAAAGAAGGAAATACCATCATAACTTTCAATGCATCCAAATTAAAAGCCAACAAACAGGAATCGAATGCACCCGGTGCTTCCTATTATTTGCCACACATTTTTGTGCACCTGAAAAGCTATACCGATAAAGCGGGAAAGAAACATGATTTGTTTCCAACCACAGCTAATTTGTATGCCTGGTATCGTTCGCTTACCAAAGCAATCGACAATGATCCATCGAAAATTCGTGCAACCACAGAAGGCCTGATTAAAGATAAAAAGACCAACGAAGAAAAAATTGAATCCATTTTCTATTGGGTGCAGGATAACATTCGCTACATAGCATTTGAAAATGGTATTGCCGGCTTCAAGCCTGATGCCTGTCAACGCGTTTACTCCAAGAAATTCGGTGATTGTAAAGGAATGGCGAATCTGCTTAAAGAAATGCTGGTGATAGCAGGTTTTGATGCTCGTCTGACCTGGCTGGGCACCCGCAGTATTGCATATGATTACACCATTCCCTCGGTAGCAATCGACAACCACATGATTTGTACTTTGATGATGGATGGTAAAAAATACTTCCTGGATACTACTGAAAAGTTCATCTCATTCGGTGATGTTGCACATCGCATACAAAATCGTCCGGTAATGATTGAAGATGGCGATAATTTTCAGCTTGCCACTACGCCGGAATTTCCAAAAGAAAGAAATAAGCGGGAAACAACCATCAAATTCGAGATTAAAAATGATAAATTAGTTGGCAAAGCGCGTGAGAGTTATGATGGAGAAGGAAAGACGTATATTCTGCATGCTTACAGCATGATTCGTTCCGATGTTAAAGAAGATGCCATAAAAAAACTGATTAATCGTGACAATAAAAATATTTCTGTTAGCAATATAAAAACCACCGACTTTGAAGATCGCCGGGGAACCATTTCCTTTGATTATGATATTGCCGTCGATAATCAGTTAACCGATCTGGAAAAAGAGAAATACATCACTATTGACTTCGATCAGGAATTTAAAAACTTCACCTTCGACAGCACCCGTACGAAAGATTACGAATACGATCACAACTATTACAGTGTTAAGAAAATCGAACTTACTATTCCTGCCGGATTTAAAGTAACGCATCTCCCGGAAGCAGTAGAAAAAGTTACTCCTAACTACAGCTTTAAACTTCAGTACAAAGTTGAAGGAAACAAAGTGGTTTACTCCAAAATACTTTCCATCGATAAGGCTATCATACCAAAAGCTGATTTTACCGAATGGAATGAAGCTATCAAAAAGGTCCGCAAAGCATATGGCGATCAATTAATCCTGACAAAAATCTAAACTCAACCCATTAAATTTTTAAACTATGAAAAAGTGTGCATTCCTCTTTGTAGCTTTACTGATATCCTTTTCAGCAATTGCCCAAAGTCGTTCCGAACAAAAAGCCGATGCCGAAGCCAAGAAAATCAGAGATGAGGTTTTTGGTTCTTCCGATAAAGATTTTGCAGTTACCGCTGTTCCGGAAAACCTGAAAAAAGAATCGGCAGTTATAATTTGTCAGAAACTGACACAGGTATTTGACAAAGAAGGTGCTGATATAGGAATTAGCTCCAACAAGAGTTTATCTACAACTGAAACCATCAGAAAGCGCATTAAATTGCAGGATAAATCTGCTGTGGAAACATTTTCAGAATTCTACTTCAAAAATACCAAAGATATCGGCATCCTGATTGAGAAACCTGACGGACGTAAAACAGAAATCAATCTTAAAGAAGCTGTTGAAGTTTCTGACAATACTCTTATCCCAAGCATCTACAGATCATACTATGCTTTCAGTTTTAAATACAAAAAAATTGCTATTCCCGATTTACAACCCGGTGACATCATCGATTATTTTTATCGCGTTACGGAAACTTATTATATTCCTACGGTAACGCAGTTTGCATTTAATGATGTTATTGTTTCCCTTGCAAATTCTTATCCAACCCTAAAACAAAAAATTGAATTTAAAGTTGAAAAACAATTTTATATCAATATTAAAAGTCTGAATGGCGCACCAACACTTACACCCGAAAATCAAAAAGAAGGTAATTATTCCATTTATACCATGGTGCTGGAAAATCAGGATAAGCAACATGATGAGCGTTGGGTATATCCCTACCGTTCTACCCCTACCATCAAGTATCAGGTATTCTTCCTTCGTTCGGAAGGTTCAAAAACCAATTATGCAGTTGGAGAAAGAGGCAAGCCAAAAACTTCCATCACACCCGATGAAGCTGTTGAGCAGATAACCAACATCTATGAAGATGCATCATCCTATATCGTATCGGCTTACGGTTACACAGTAAGCAAGTATGTTACTGAACAACTGGGAAAAGAAACTGATCCTGCTAAAATTGCTTACGCTGCTTATTCTTATCTGCGCGCATTAATTTCAGCACCTGTATTGGTAGAAACCTATCCTGGCTACCTAGATCAGCCTTATGAAACCGTTAAAGAGGCACTCACAAATGCCGATTTGTATGGTCCAAATAACGAAACTATCAGTGACGAAATTTTCACCAAAATGATGGCTTCGGTTTTTAAGAAAAAGAAGATTGAATTTCGGGTGGCCTTTGCGGTTCCTCGTCATATCGGTAACCTGGAAGATGCCATTCTTGCTAATGAGTTTATGTGGGGAATACATGTTGAAGGACCGAAACCATTTTTCCTTTTCGCACCATCTTCAGGTACATTGCCGGGTGAACTTGATGCCCGCATGCAGGGTGTTGATGCCTACCTGATTAATCCGAAAAGTAAAACCGGAAAAAAATATGAAATCAAAAAAGTACCGGTGAGTACTCATGAAAATAATGCTACTGTGGAAAAACTGGCAGTGACTTTCGATGAAGGCATGGAATTGGCAACGTTTAACAGAAACGTTACAGTTAAAGGATTGAACAAAGATCCTTATTACAATTCTACAATCATTGTAAACGATTACCTCGATTCTGAAATTGCGAAGTACGATCTTAAGCCAAGATACATTTACAAAGGTAAAAAAGATAAAATGGCAATCATTGATGCCGGAGTGAAAAGCGCACGAGAAGAAGCCGTTAAGAATCGTAAAGACAGCCAGAAAGCAGAACTCGAAGACAATGGTTTTGAAATTGGCACTTATGATTCCTTCGATCTGGTTAGTGATGGCAGAGAAAAAGCAAAACCTGAAATTAAATTTACCGAGAAATTTACCGTTAAAAATTTAATTAAAAAAGCAGGCCCTACTTACATCCTCGATGCGGGGAAAATAATTGGTGAACAGCTGGAAGTGAAGGAAGATGAATTGAAACGTCACTACGACATTTACATGGGAAATACCCGTTCCTTCAATTACGAAATTGCTGTTACCATTCCTGAAGGCTATAAAGTGGAAGGAATTGATAAGCTGAACAAAGATGTTGATAATGCAACCGGCTTCTTTAAAAGTACAGCAAAGGTGGAAGGCAATCAGTTGATCATTACTGCAAGCAAAGCCTACAAAACTATTTATGAGAAGAAAGAAAACTGGCCTGAAATGGTTAAGTTTCTGGATGAAGCCTATAAATTTACTCAGGTAAAGGTAGTTCTGAAAAAAGCCTGATTTCTTCAAAATCAAACGAAAAAAAGTCCTTAACGGGACATTTTTTCGTTTAACAATACGTTAGTTGAGTTGTTTACGTTATCAGCACATGAGAATTTTACGCTCCTTCTGGTTTATTTTATTGCTGATACCGGCATACTGTCCGGCATACGAACTGTCGGAAACGGATAAGAAGGTTATTGCTATTAAATCGGGTGGTGACACCGATAAATTGCATGCAGCAATAGTCGAAATTGCTTCTTCCAAAGCAGAACAGGTGCGTGCTTTTTATGTTTGGATCGCGCATCATATCAGCTATGATGTTCCGGAATCGAAAAACCCGCAGTTGAATCCGGTGAAGCAGGAGCCGGCAACTGTTTTGAAAGCATCTAAAGCAGTCTGCCATGGCTACTCCCGCTTATTTCAGGAACTATGTACCAAATCAGGAATTCCCTGTCTGCTGGTGAATGGTTATACCAAAACAGCCGATCAGTTTAATCCTGCCGGTCATACCTGGAATGCAATTTTCCTCGACAATAGCTGGAAACTGATTGATGTGACGTGGGGTGCGGGAGGTGTGAATACTTCGAACCGTTATGTGAAAGAATTTTCGGAACGCTACTTTCTCACTGAGCCCGGACTGATGCTGGAAGATCATTATCCACTTGATCCGGTTTGGCAGTTGGTTTCAAATCCGGTACCGGTTAAAATATGGAAAAAGAAAAACTGGCAGGATAATTTTAATGTCAATGACAGTGGCAACGACTACTCTGAGATCCGAAGTCAATTAATGCAAATGGATGAGCACGGAATCAGAAGGGCGGGTGCTGAAAGAGGCAAGCAACTGAATCCGGATGATCCGCTTACCGATGAGGAATTCAATTTTGCACTGGTAGCGAAGGGAAATGAATCGCATAAAAAGGCATCTGATATTGTGATTGTCTACTCCAAAAAACCGGCTAAACCAGGTAGCAGGTCCAATGTCGGCGAAACGAAAGAAAGCATTGAAAACCTTCAAAAGGCGAAAGCGCTTTACGAAGAGGCTATTTCATATTACTCCAAAGTGAAACTGCGTGAAAGTCGCGATATGCGCGTGATTGAACAAAACCGCAGCGCAGCAAAAAATAACATTGCTTTTATAAATCAGGAACTTAAGCGTCTGAACCCGTGATTTTTTCGTGCTTTAAGTCAGACTTTTACCTGCTTCTTACACTATTATGAGGGAAGGTTCGGTTAAACTGCTTAGTTTTGCAAAAATCCGGTTCAGCATGCACCCTTTTACCACCACACTCACCCGGACTTTCTGGATGGTGCTGGGTTTCATATTTGTAGCGATAGGCATTATTGGATATATCACCCCAATGATGCCTGGATTGGTATTTTTCCTGATGGCCACCTTCTGCTTTGCCAAAGGCTCCCGCAAATTCCTCAGATTGCTTATCAGCAATAAATACGTGGGTCAGCAAATTATCGATTTTAAAAGAGGTAAAGGAATGACCATGCGAACCAAAATCATTGCCATAATCACCATGCTGGTTAGTATGTTCATCAGTGCTTTTTTTATGGTGAAGATTTATTGGGTGAAGTGGGCGATTTGTATTACTGCAATGCTTGTTGTGGTGATCATCTGGAAACAGAAGACGAAAGTTGAAAGTTAGAATTGCACTTTGTCTGAAATTTATTTCTGCTCAAATTAAAACACCAATTTATTTTTTTGAACGCAGAGTTTGGGAGACGCAGAGAATTTCGCTTGCGCGAGGAGGAGGAAAATTTTTCATTGCCTACCAATGACCCAATGACTGCGGCTTTGCCGCTAAATGACAAGGGGAATTATAAATTAAAAATGATAGATGATAAATGGGACTTCACCCGGAACTTGAAGCTTTTCGCATTGAATCATTATTCAATTAAACATCTTGAAGAATTTTGAACACATTTCTGCAGAAAATCCGTAATGACCATTAATGACCTAATGACAGCGGCTCTGCCGCCAATGACCATTAATGACTTTGAGACTATGAATTCTATTTTATCAATAATTTTCATGACTTCCAGAAATATCTTCCAAGCAGCAACCCCACCTGCGCACCAAATTTAAAGATGCCAACAAACTAATATACAACCACTTACCCCACTTGGAAGCTACGCCAAAAAGTTGTACCTTTGCTGCCCCATTTACCGGGTGCTTCCTGTTAAAGAATAGTTAAGAAACATTAACGGGTATCCGGGACAGCTGCACAATCCCTTAATTTGTAAATTAAAATATTACTCTCATGAACAATTCTTTACCGATGATTAAGAAGTTGCAAATACTGTTTGCCTTCGCCGCAATTTGCGTGTTACCTGCACTTCAGGTTAATGCACAAGGTGGTTGTATTGAAATAAGAAGCATTCTGGTTGATGCCTGTGGCACACCTGAAGGCGAAAATGAAATGGTACGCTTTGATGTCGGACCAAATGCATTGAATACTGCTAATATGATTGTCGATTGGCCAAACAATGCCTTCCAGGGCCTTTGTCAGGATGCCAACACGGCAGCTTTAGTAACAGCAGTAAATCAGAATATTGTTGGTTGTGGTTCTTTGGTTGAACCGGTTGGTGGCGTTTTACCTGCTAATGCAAAAGTATTGCTATTGACTAGTGTAAACATTAACACTATAGCAAACACATTCGCAAATCTGAATGATGATGTAATCGTTTTGTTTCAATGTGCTGGTAATACATCCGGACACTTTGCAAACTCTAACGTGTTACCAGGCTTGCGTACTTTAACTATTGAATTTACCGGTGCTTGTCTCGATTCAGTTACTTACGATCGTACACTTCTTGTAAATCAATATGGAGCAATTGGTGGATTCACCTTTGAAAATGATGGAGCATTTGTGGAATTTACTTCAGGTGGTGCTGCTACTTATTTGAATTATGGATGCCAGGCCTTATCGACCGGTTTGAGTCTTACTGCCGGACCTGATGCAGGAATCTGCCCTGGTGCTTCAAACATTGCTAACCTGAATGGTAATGCAGTGAACATGGTTGGAAATCCACAATGGAATGGTGGAACAGGAACATTTTCAAATCCTACTTCTTTAACAACAACGTATACTCCGGGACCAGGTGAAAGCGGAATTATCTTCCTTACTTTAACAGGAAATGGACCATGTGCTGCAACTATCACTGATACTGTTCGTGTGAATATTGTTACTTCATTGCCTGCAGTTTCTATTTCATCATCTGTATCCGGACAATTCAGCTCAAGTGTTACTGATCCTACTTATTTCTACAACTGGTATCCTGATGGATCAACTACATTTATTCCAGGTGCATTTGCGCCAACTTTCACTCCAAATACCAATGGCTGTTATTACATGATTCTTTCTACTGTAGGTGGATGTAATGTTTCTTCAAATGTATTGTGCATAACCAACGTTGGACTTACCGATCTTAATTCAGAAACTTATATGGACATCTACGGCAATCCTGGTAACAACCCATGGTTAGCCCTTGAAACTGCAACACCTGCCAATGAGGTGAATGTTGCTATCATCGATTTATATGGACGTGTAATAAGCAGCACTGATTTAACTATGCCATCAGGTGAATTTGAAATCCGCCCAGACTGGACATCAGTTGCAGCAGGAATTTATATGGTTCGTGTTTCTTCCAGCGACTGGAAAGTTGAAGGAAAAGTTGTACTGACCAAATAATAAAAAATATTTATAGGAAAGTCCCGGTTCATAGCCGGGACTTTTTTTATGCTTTTAATTTCTTACTTTCGGGATATCAAAACAAAATACTATGAAGAACATAACTAGCCTACTGGCAATATTTGTGATGGCATTTGCAATCACCTCCTGCAAACAACAACCCGATACCTTTAAACAACTTAGAACCTTAGAGGGAAAATGGCTGATGCAAACACCGGAGAGCACTATGCTGGAAGTCTGGGAAATCACCAACGACACTTTGTACAGCGGAAAAAGCTACAGCATTGAAGGAGCTGACACAACCCTTTCAGAAACAGTACAACTTTTAAAACGGACAGATGGCATCTATTACATACCAACCGTGAGTAATCAAAATGGTGGCGTACCCATTCCCTTCAAACTAATTTCATCAGAGGCCGGAGTATTCGTTTTTGAAAACCCCACCCACGATTTTCCCACCAAAATCACTTACAAAACTGGTCAGAAAAACAAACTCTCAGCCTCAATAAGCGGCAAAATAAATGGGGAAGAGAGAAAAATGGGGTTTGCGTATGAGAGGGTGAAGTAGTAAAACCCTACACTCCTCACTTCTATTTTACGCCGTCATTTTTATAATCTGATTTTAAAAAGCAAGAGGTTACCCATTGGGGTATTCACTTTGACGATTGTAAGGTATTGGTATTTAATCCGATAATATTTTATTTAAATCAGGGTCAAAAATAGGTTAATCCTTTTTAATAGTGTATTTTTAGGGGATAGGTTCAATCAAAAATGTCTACTTGAAGTGAAATAAGATATACATCAAATGAAAAGGAAAATTCTAATTTGCTTCTTTTTAGTAATACACAGCTTTCTATATGGGCAACTATCAGGAACCTATACAATTGGTGGCATAAATCCCGATTATTCTACCATTGCACAAGCACAAACCGCATTACAAAATGAAGTATTAATTGGACCCGTAATATTTAATATAAGGGATGGAATATATGTGGAATCCTTAACTCTATATGGAAATGCAATAACAGGAAATTCACTTACCAATAGCATCACATTTCAATCTGAATCGCAAAATCCGGCTGCAGTAATCATACAACAACCATCTTATCCGGCTTTGCAAATTAATTTTTCAATAGGTGTTATAATAAACAATCTAACTTTTAATGGAACAACTAGCATTTCGCATTCAACCAATTGTAAGTTTACTAATAATATCTCCTTGTCTAAGCCATTTACACTTTCCCATTCAGATTCCTGTGTTGTAGCTAAAAATATATTTCACGCTGGGTTTACCCACAACTTTAGTAATTACGATACCATTGTAAACAATTTTATACATAAATTTCTTCACAATTCTTTTTCTAATAATAATATAATTGCTTTTAATAATTTAAGTTCAGAACCAACAACTGATTTTTCCCATGCAGGAGTTAATTGTCTAATTGTTAATAATATCATGCCTGCAAATTTTAGCGTTTTGTACAATTCCAATACTATAATAAATAACAATTACCCTTTGGGAGGGGGGCAATTCGATAGTCTGCCATTTTTTGTTGATCCGCAATATTTAAGCCCCACAGATTTGCATTCAACAAATCCTCAATTAATAGGTACAGGACAATATTATACTGAGTATTTTGATGATATAGACAATATTGTCAGAGCCAACCCTACCACAATTGGCGCTAATGAAATATGCATTTCATCTAATTTTGTGAATAGTTATTGTGGAGATTCTATAACACTTTCATTATGTAATATGCCTGTGGGGAATAATTTCTTGTGGAGTCCAACTACAGGATTGAATGATCCAAATAAGGCACGACCTAAAGTTAGTAGCACTTCAAGTCAGTGGTATTATGTTACAGACACAATTCTCGCATATTCTGACTCTGTATTTTTGAATGTGATACCTTTTAACGTGTATGCCGGATCAGACGATTCCATATTAGTTTGTGGTAGAAATGTTACACTTTTGGCAACCTATAACGCAAACGCTTCATATCAATGGATTCCCATCGACAGCCTTTCAAATCCGAATTCATTCAATACTGTTGCTAATCCGGTGCAATCAACACAATATATCGTTTCAGCTACAGTTCCTGGCTGCCCTCCTAGTATTGATACAGTTAATGTTTTCGTTAATCCCGTCCCTGTAGTGCAGGTCTATCTTGCAAGTCAAAATCAAAATAATATATGTTTTTTAAATAACTCAGATTGTGCAGATGCATATTTATGGGACTTTGGCGACTCTACTTTTTCATCAGACACAGACCCATGCCATGTTTATCCTGACACAGGCTATTTTCTAGTTACTTTAATTGCTTGTAATAGTTTTGGATGCGATACCTTTCAAGGATATATTTTTGTAGATTCTATTTTAATTTCTTCCCTGGCTGAAAATAATTATTCTGAAGAATTTGAAATATTTCCAAATCCAGCAAATAATAATTTCACGATAAAATTTAATTCTATTTTCGAAACTGCACCAATTGAGATATATAATACTTATGGAGCATGTGTTTACACTTCATCGGTTTCAGGTAATTGCAAGTCCATAAATTTCAATTTTCCGGAAGGTGTGTACATAGTAAGATTAATTGCTGATAAAAGAATGATGAGTAGAAGACTAGTTATATATTGACGAGAGCAGTCACCTAATAGCCAATATTGTCAAGACTGTCCTTGCGGATTTAGGGCTGAGTTATGTAAGTTAATCGTTTTTGAGTTTGTGTATAATTCCGGATGTAATTGAGAAAACACCATGAAGATACTGCGATTATTAATGTTGCTATTTCTATTAAAACTAATATTTCCTGCCGGCATTTTCAAAAACTGATTTACAAAAGCAAGGTTATACTTTGGGAGTGTATTCGAATAAGTGCATGATGTTAAAAATATTGTAATTTAAAAATGCGATATAGAGATCCGAAAATTATTAACAGCTTCGAAATCGTTGAAATATCAATGGTTTTTACTTTAATCAGGATATTTCTATTTATAATGACAATTGCTCCTATAATTTTGGCTGAAATAGCACCTTCAAAATATCAGACATTTATAAGATCGTTAAGTTTTGTATTCATAATTGCACTTTTCGTATTTGTGCATTTAAAATCAAACTACAAAAAAATCGGGTATTTAGATTTTTATGAAGATTTCTTCCAAATATCCATTTCCAATACTATTATCAGATCTTCAGAAGAAACGAAATTGAATATTAGATATTCGGGTTATGAAGGAGACCATTACTGGCTGCCTGGCACTCTATTTGAGATAGTTCGAATTGACGGGATAAACGAGATACATTTAGAAACTAATAACAGAAAACTTAATTACAAATTTCGATCATTGGATAAAAGAGACTTAAATTCGTTGATAAATTTCAAATCAAAATTTAAGGGACAAATGGTAATTGATATGTCACGGAAGTAGATATCTTATCGCTAGGACTTAGTGAATTACTTTTTTAATGGTGGATTGAGGTTACCATTCAGGGGGGTTAAGACATTAGTTTCCAGCATGTTTGGGCATTTTTAATTTAAAATAGTAAGGCCCATTTTTATATTTTTTTAAAAAGGAATTTATATTAGATTTACAATAACATTTAAGCATGTAAATATCCAGGCATATAACAATTTATATAGTTTATTGCACGGTTAAAAGAAGGGGTATTGGTGGTTGAGATAAGGAAGTAGATGGAGTACAGCAAGATTTAATATTTTATTGTTTTATAT
>CAUJFJ010000054.1 GCA_963169675.1 Bacteroidota bacterium | reverse complement strand
GCGAAGGATATTCTTTTATGCTGGTAGCATATGACTTAACCAAAACCTGTGATAAAGTGCAGAATGAAGTTAATGCTTTGGTAGCAAAATGTGATGAAAATAAAATTCCGTTTTTCGGACTCACTTCAACGGCACCGGAAGAAACAGATAAAATCAGACATGAATATCAATCGATGTTTGATTACTATTACTGCGATGCAACAACTTTGAAAACAATCATCAGGTCAAATCCCGGTCTGGTATTGTTAAAAAAGGGAACTGTAGTCGATATGTGGCATCATCACGATTGGCCTACCTGGGACGAAGTGAACAGCAAACACCAACTCAAGTGAGCCTAATCATACCATCACGATGATCGGTTTTCTGGCTAGGAAGTTTTGGTATGGCCTGCTGGTAATTGCCGGTGTTGTTACTGTTGTATTTTTTCTATTCAATATATTGCCGGGTGATCCTGCCAGAATGATGTTAGGACAGCGGGCAGATATTTCAAGCATTGAAAATATTAACCGGGAACTGGGTCGCGATAAACCCATGGTGGTTCAGTTTGCCATGTATGTAAACGATTTGTCGCCTCTTTCTTTTCACGATACTGAAAATAAGGAATCGGTTTGGTTTGCCAATGAATCCCGTTATGGAAGTATGTTCACCATATTGCCACTTGGCAATAATGCTTTGATGGTTAAAAGTCCCTATCTGAGACGATCGTATCAAACCAGACAAGAGGTTTCAGAAATAATAAAAGATGCTTTGCCAGGAACAGTAATTCTCGCTATTGCGGCTTTACTTTTTGCTGCTGTAGCAGGCATTGCTCTGGGTATACTTGCTGCCTTATATAAAAACCGTATTATTGATCATCTGATAAATGTACTTGCAGTTTTCGGAATGGCAGTTCCATCATTTTTTGCCGGAATTATTATTGCCTGGCTGTTTGGATTTGTTTGGGCAGATATAACCGGACTGAACATGACCGGAAGCCTCTATCGCATTGATCCTTTTGATGGGATGGTGCTGGAGGTGAAAAATTTATTGCTACCTGCATTTACGCTTGGAATAAGACCTTTATCCGTTATCGTTCAGCTTACCAGAAGCTCCATGCTGGATGTGTTATCACAGGATTATATTCGGACTGCAAAAGCAAAAGGGCTTTCCAAGCAGGTTGTAATTTTGCGTCATGCCCTTCGGAATGCACTAAATCCGGTACTGACCGCAGTTTCAGGTTGGTTTGGATCATTGCTAGCCGGAGCAGTCTTTATAGAATATATTTTTGGATGGAAAGGAATTGGAAAAGTCACTGTTGATAGTTTGGAAACCTATGATTTTCCGGTTGTGATGGGTGCTGTTTTGATTGTGTCCGTGTTTTTTGTAATTATAAATCTTATAGTAGATTTGCTTTATGGAGTGCTTGACCCAAGAATCAGGGTTTCATGATTTATTCTAATTGATATTTAAATTTCTTTTGAATGAGAACTAAAATTGTTGCCGGTAACTGGAAAATGAATACGAACAGGGAAGAAGCATTCAGTCTTGCTACTGAAGTTTCCGGAATGTTGAAAAACGAGCAGATTTCTGCTGTTAAAGTTATTTTAGCCCCGCCCTTTGTACATATTGGCGCTGTTGCACAATTGTTGAATGGAACCGGTATTGGGGTTTCTGCTCAAAATTGTGCTTCGGAAGTTTCAGGCGCCTTTACCGGTGAAATATCTGCACCTATGATTCATTCTGTTGGTGCAAATTATGTTCTCATTGGTCACTCTGAACGAAGAGCCTATTTTAATGAAGATAATGCACTTCTCGCCAAAAAAACGCAGTTGGCACTCGATCACCACCTGACGCCCATTTTTTGTGTCGGGGAAACATTACCTGAAAGAGAATCCGGGAAACATGAAGAGACAGTATTCAGTCAACTGGAAGAAGGTCTGTTTATTCTGCCTGATACCTTATTTTCAAAAATGATTATTGCTTATGAACCGGTTTGGGCCATTGGTACAGGAAAGACTGCTTCTCCGGCACAAGCTCAGGAAATGCATGCATTCATTCGTGGCAAAATAAGTAACCGTTACGGTGATGCAATTGCACTAGCTGTTTCAATATTGTATGGTGGCAGCTGCAATGAAAATAATGCAGCAGAATTGTTTGCCTTACCGGATGTTGATGGTGGACTTATAGGAGGAGCTTCTTTAAAGTCAAGAAGTTTTGTAAATATTATTAAGAGTTTCAGCTAAGCTCGGTTCCAATAAAATAGCATATCAGCTAATGATTGTACACAACCACGAGAATTCAGAAAAGTTAATTTCCGATGGGTGTTATAGCTATGTGAAAATGCTGATTCACAAAAACGGCCTGAGGATATTTTTAATATTGAGTTTATTTTTTCTGGCTAATGCTGAACTGTATGGACAGTCGTTTAAAAATGCATTAGAAGTTGGAGCAGGAGGAGGGCGAATGATTCGGAACTATCCTGACTTTCCGGAGATAAATGAACAGGCATTGGTTGGTTCGCTCAGGTATTCTCAAAAGTTTTTCGGCAATAAGCCCTGGCATAAATATTATAACTATCCGGTTTTTAGTTTGTATGCCACAGGTGGTTCGATGGGTAATAACAATGAACTTGGTTACTTTACAGGATTGATGGCAGAGCTTTCTTTTGAAAAACATAAACCCTTGAAAAAATTGTTCTGGGGTCCAAGGTTATCGCTTGGCAGTGCCTATTTTACGAATCCCTACAATGAACAAACCAATAATACCAATGTGGCAATTGGAAGCAGTTTTACATTCCTTGCTGCAGCTGAAGTAATGATTGGTTACAGTTTAAACCACCAGACTGATCTCATAGGAAGGTTATCGATTTTACATGCTTCCAATTCTCATTTTCAACTGCCTAATGTTGGGATGAATATGCCGGTGCTTAGCGGTGGAGTTCGGTTCAAATTATCTGAACAACAAAATAATCAGGTAGATTCGGTATCACATTCATTGAACAAAAAGATTCAGTTTAATGTGCGTGTTGCATTAGGAGTTAATGAGCAAGGTAGCTCTACTGCACCGGTCAATGGGCCTAAGTATCCTATATTTCTGACTTCTGCATTTTTATCAAAGATGGTTTCACCCATTAACAAAGTTACATTGGGTGTTGAAGGGTGGTACAATAAGGGAGTCTATGATTTTATTGTTAGTCAGGAGTTTTATGAATCCAATGCTGCGGGTAAATCGTATGCTGTAGCTATGATATTAGGTCATGAATTTATTATGGGACATTTTTCAATTGTTACTAATGGGGGAATATACCTATACAATCCTTTTTACCGGGATCGATTGGAACGTAATGAACTCACTGGTACTAAAGATAAATTGAAAGTGTGGATACCGGCCAGGTTAGGATTTCAGTATTATGCTAAAGATGCTTTTTTGTCACCAAAAAGTAATTGGTTTGCTGGAATTTATATCAAGACAAACTTAGGTCAAGCCGATTTTCTGGAATCCGGAATCGGTTATCAGTTTTGATTGTGTTAGAATTGCATCTGTAAATGCTTGTACAGCTTAGCAATAGTTATTGAATAATTATTTTCTCATTTTTCAAGATAACACCATCCGATTCTACAACTATAAAGTACATTCCGGAGGCCATGTTATTCAATTGTAACTTATCCGTGTTCCCTTCGGTTTTAGAAGAAAGCCGGTAAATACGTCCCGTAAGGTCACGCAAAGAAATTACGATATCGCCAGCATTATACTTTTCAATTATGATATAGTCTTTTGCAGGATTAGGATAAATCAGAACTTCCGGATCATTGCCGGTTTTAATTTTAACAACTGCTGATAACGACGACTTACCGTCGAAATCAACTTGTTTCAAACGATAAAACGAAGTGCCTTTCAATGGGTTGGTATCTATGTATTCATACTTGATGATGGAAGTGGAGTTTCCAGCACCATCAATGAATTGTAAATCTTCCCAATCGGAACCGGACTGAGATCTTTGGAGCAGAAAATAATCGTTGTTTATTTCGGTTGCTGTAGACCAGTTAACCTTGACATCATCATCAAAGTTTGTAACTGTAAAATCTAACAACTCAATTGGAAGTGAACCACCGGGATCTGCAAAGCCGAAACCAAATGAACCTGTTGCGGAAGTGGCACCTAAGCCCGTGCCAATACAATTAGTAAATGGAACCGGGCAACAACCCTGGGCTAAATAACCACTGACCGGGGCCCCAAAACCATCGCTGAATATCTTCACATCCACATTGGTAAGTTGCGGATCATTAGAGATCGGAATTATTGTGAAGCAAAACTGGTAGGCTAGACAAGTATTTGGAAATCCGGTAAAGTCACCTCTGTTAAGTGGAGCAAGGTCGCTGAACATATAGTTCCAGTTAACACCACTTCCAAATCTGATCCAGCTTCCTAAATTGTAATAGCCAGGAAATGATGGTTGTCCAGTTACTGAAGAAAATCCAGCAGGATTAAATTTAAACTGAAATTCTTTTACGCCCTGAAGACCGGTAGTGTTTTTAAAAAATGTAGTGACACACAAATTGCCAGGTACTCCAAGTGGTGCTAATGTCATAGGATTTACCTGCGGAACTCCATTATAAGTTACCTGGAAAAATGGTTTTGCTGGACTAAATAACGGCGAAGCACATCCACTTGAATCAAGTTGTAAATTCCCTAACAAATTTGGTTGACTGATCCATACCGAACCGGTATCAGCTCCTATGGATAGATCGTATGTGATAGAAGTTGCAGCATCGATAGTTAGAAATAATGTTGTGATGGTTGTAGGATTAGTTAAATTAATTGCATAAGATCCATTTCCTACATTACCATTTCTTGCATGGCATACTCCTGTGATGCAATCCGATTCCCTCAAAAAAATAAAATAGGGACCGCTGGCGTTCTGAATTGAGATGAAAATACTTTGTGCACCATTTGGAGCACTTAACTTGTATACAACATCCTCACCTAATAAATTGCAAGGTGCAAAAGCATCATCGCCTTTGCCGGCATTCGTTTCGTTTGTTAAAAGAACACTCGGACAAACATCAAGGTTCGTAGGATTATTACATGTTGATTGACCAAGTGTGGCACTGGTGCATAAAATTTGCAACAGAGAAATTGCCAGAAGAATAGTTCTCATGTAAAAATGGTTTTGAGTTCAACAAAAACAGAATTACATGTAAACGTAAATGAAAAAAAGAGGCGATGTAAAAAATTTGGTTAGTGAACTATTTTAGTGGGTGAATATCTACTGATTCAGTATTTAGTATTAGAAACAGTTGAGTTTTGAAACAAGATCGATTTTCGCGCAGGAGTATTTGCATAAAGCAGTAAATTTATCTGAAATATAATTGCTGAAAATTAGCTTCAATTCGAGATATCCACCATATACAGTCCACCATTTTTGGCCGTAGCTAATAATTGCTGATTATTAATCCACTCCAGACTAAGGATATCATTGTGTTCACAGCATAATCGTTCAGTCCATGAACTGCCATAATTATCAGACCAGGTAATATGGCCATTTGGTCCCGCGGCGGCAATGGTTCCCGAAGAGGAAACTGCAATACAATTTAATGCCCGGTTAGCTGAATCCCAAGTAGAACCTTTTTTCTTTATAGTCCAGTTTATGCCATTATTTGAAGAATAAAGAATAGATCCATCAAATGCGGAAGCCCAGTAACCTGAACTTATATTGTGAGTAATCCCGGTATAAAATAGTCCGGTATTTGAAGTTAGAGTCCAGTTCAGTCCACTGTCACTTGTTCTGTAAACAACACCGTATCCAATCATAACACCATTTAATTCATCTGCAAAAGCAATACTTCGTAATTCGTGATTATATTCTGTGAAGTTCCAGTTTTCGCCCCCATCTTCTGTTCGGTAGAGGACACCATTTTCAAAATTTTTCCCACCACAAACAAAACCGGTAGTTGCATTAGCATAACATGAACTTCTTAATATCCGGTTGACTGAAAGTGGAAAAATATCTGGATAGAATTGTTCCCAGTTTAATCCCCCATCTTTGGTAGTAAAGAGTAAAATGTCTGAATCTCCGGCAACACCATTCAAAGAATCCTGCATTTGTATGGTATTTATTTCATTCAAAAAATAGGTTGTCGACCAGGTAGCTCCGCCATCCTTGGAAACAAGCACAATTCCTTTATCCTGGTGTTTACCGCAAACAACCCAATGATTTTTCTGGGGAATGGATATGTCTCTCATAGTTGTACCTGCCGGTAACGGTATGCGAACAGATGGAGTGGAAGGGACATCCTTTTTACAAGAATAAAATAAGATTAATAGAAAAAAATAAAGGAATATTCTTTTCATTTAAAAGCTGAAAAGGAATACAAAAAATAAAACAACCCAAAGTACATCAACAAAATGCCAGTAAACTGAAATCAATTGCAGACGTGTATATTGAAAACCATCTGTGAAAAACAAAAGAGATTTCACTACATCATTTTTTTTGTTGGCAACACGGTGTGTAAGCAAGGCAATGTAGATTAGGCCGGCTACAACATGCACAAAGTGCATCCCGGTGATAACATATAAATAAGCAACTCCCACATTAGAGCTCAGGAAAATTCCGGATTCATACAGTTTAAGCCAACCATAAACTTGTGTAAAGCAAAAAATAATTCCTAAAGCCAGAGTTCCCGCAAGGCGGTTTCGAATTTCAGTAATCCCATCATTTTTATATGCTCTGAGAATTCCTGAAATTGAAAAACTGCTTAATAATAAAAAAACAGTGCTTACAGAAAATGCTTTTGGTAAATGGAAATCGGGGAGAGATTGCGTTCGTGATAGTGTAACAAAATAAAGAAACGTCATTGAAAGAAAAAGGATCGTGCTACCTACAAGTCCGAAAAACACCAGCGTTTTGTAGGGATGCATCTTCTCCAACCGTGAAAAGTCGGTGATGCTTTTGGCGTCGGTATGTGTTTTACGATTGGTACTCATTCAATAGCTGATAACAGAAAATCCACAACCAAAGTTATCAAAATATTGAATAAAATGCAATAACTCAAAAAAATCCCTTTTATGCTGCTGAACCTCCGGGCAACAACATTCTGAGGAACGAGAATTTGCTCTCCTGTTTCTCGCGGAAGACTCCCTGATTGGAGTTTCTGATATCTTCGATGGTGTAAAATGCATTCGGGGTGTGCTTATTAATCAGTTGATCAACCAATTGGACATCGCGGCGTTTTAATGTGGTAAAGATCACCTTTACCGGTCCTTTAGCACCATTGCCATCCAGAATGGTGACTCCCATATTTGCCTCTGACATAGCAGCAATTAGGGAAGTGGTATCCTGGTTGGTGATAATCCTGACCACTTGCTTTCCCAGGGCAAGTTTGCCTTCAATGGTAATCCCGACAAATATTCCCATGGAATACCCCCCGGCAAAGCCTATATAGCAGGCAATATTGTGAAGGTTGTTGATGGTTTGACTGACAGCGACCAGCCATATCAGTACTTCAAAAAATCCAAGAAGCGGGACAATTTTCTTGATATTTCTGGCAATAAATATATTTCTCAAAGTTGCCAGGGTTACATCGCAGGTCCGGGCAATAAAAATTAATAAGGGTAAAACTACCCAGTTAAATAAATCGGATTGAAGAAATTCGGTACTAATAGTCATTGTTATGCTAATAATTTTTTAACCAAAGCCGGAACTGCTTTACCGGCCGTATTGGCTATGATAGTCATGTTTGGCAGATGTCCTTTTTCAGATGCACCCGGATCTATAAAATATTTTTCAGCCTCTTCTTTGGCAAAATCAATTAAACTTGCAGCAGGATAAACTTCCAGTGAAGTACCTATGATAATAAATATATCGGCCTGAGCTACTTTCATAATGGCCTTGTCCATCATAGGAACCGGTTCACCAAACCAAACAATGAAAGGCCGAAGCGGGAAACCTTTTTCACAACGGGCATCCATGCTTATTTCATCCCCATCAACAGGATAAATCAGTTCAGGATACCGGCTGCTACGGGCTTTGGTAATTTCACCATGAAGATGCATTACATTAGACGACCCGGCGCGTTCATGTAAGTCATCAATATTTTGGGTTATGATAGTAACTTCAAATTTGCTCTCCAGTAATTTCAATGCATGATGTGCATCATTTGGACTGGCCTGGAGAACTTGTTTTCTCCTCTCATTGTAAAATTGCTGCACTTTAGCAGGATTGGCTTCCCATGCCTGAGGAGTAGCAACTTCCATAACATTGTAGTTTTCCCACAACCCACCTGAATCCCTGAAAGTACGTATCCCACTTTCTGCGCTCACTCCAGACCCCGTAAAAACAACTAATTTTTTCAACTCACTTTTCTGTTTTAGTCCAGACCGAACTAACCTTATATTGATGTTGCAAAATTGAGATTTTTAAAACGGGAAAAGGGTAGTGTTAAGTGTGTGTTATTAACAATTTCCTGTCAATAGCGCTAAGAAGCCTTCCAGCCTTTGTCTTTTCTGAATCCTAAAAGGAAACTTTTGGCATCCATTCGTTTTTTTGCTTCCTGTTGCAATTCCAAGATTTCAAGTAAAGATCCATTGCAGGAGATAAAAAATCTACCGTTTTCGAAACTTAAAGTACCGGGTAAATCCGACGAAGGTATTCCCGTTAAATGAGAATGGTAAATCTTAAGTTGAATCTTGTTTCCCGACAGATCGGTTAAACCGGTAAATGATCCGGGGAAAGGACTTAATCCTCTGATCTGATTATGAATGGAACCGGCAGTATGATTCCAGTCTATTTTGAAATCTTCAGGAAACAGTTTAGGAGCGGGTTTTAATATTTCACCATCTTTAACAAAATTCTGCTGGGGTGTTTCAGCTGCTGTGCCATTTTCAATTGCCTTCACTGTTTTCAGTATCAGTTCAGCCCCCACATGCATCATTTCATCATGTAATTCACCAGCTGAAGTATCGGGACCAATTGGAATTTCCGTTCTGAAAAGAATATTTCCCGTATCTATTTCATGCTTCAGAAAAAAGGTAGTTACTCCGGTCATTTGTTCACCGTTCATAATTGCCCTGTTTATTGGAGCAGCTCCCCGGTAATTTGGCAACAGGGATCCATGCAAGTTAACGGTGCCATGGGGTGGCATATTCCAGAGTGCTTCCGGCATCATGCGAAATGCAACAACTATTTGCAAATCTGCCTTTAGGTATCTTACCTCTTCAAGAAATTCAGGATCGTTTAATTTTAGGGGTTGAAGGGTTTTGATACCTTTTGAATCCGCGTATTCCTTAATCGCCGATTGTTTAACCTGCAAACCTCTGCCAGCCTGCTTTCCGGGAGCAGTTATAACTGCAGCAATGTCATATCCATTTTGAACTAAGATATCGAGTGATGGCACTGCAAATGCCGGGGTACCTAAAAAAATGATTCTCATACCTGTTTTATTTTTCGGCTTTAATGTATGTCAGTTCCACCGGGGTACCAGACATGCAAATGCTCATAATTTCAACTTTTTTATACTTAACCCTGACTTTTAATCCGGCTTGCTGATATTCCACGGGTATTGCAGTTGGTTGTAGTTTCATGCCATCCTGCAATTCGAGCAAATAAGTACAGCCATCCAATTCACGCATATCAATTACCGTCGCTGAAACAGAGCCGGGTTCCGGTGGGGAAGGGGCCGTTTTTTCAGGGGTTTTACATCCAAAGGCAAGAATGGCAGTGAAGCAAATTAGTGTAATAATTGAATTTATAACTCTACGTGTTTCCATTTTTTTGATGTTAAATACCAATATGAAAATAGTCCCATTAAAACCCAATATAAAATTTCCGAAAACCATACCCATTCTATGGATGATTGTAAGATAACGGCACAAATGTACACGTAAGTCATGTATATGAAAATATTTACCAGTTCAATGTACATGGCAGCTTTGGTATTTCCAAGACCTGATACAACATTCAACAAAATCACACTTGCAGAAAACAAAAACATCGCACCTACAATGATGTAATAACATCCCAAAGCATCAGCAATTAATTGCTGATCGTTGGTCGTGATTCTCAGTAGCCATTGTGGTGAAATGAGGCTTGCCAGAAATAATATTACCGTTGTAATCATGCTAAGCTGGACAATTTTCAGCACCAAGCTTCTAACTTCATGTGGTTTTCCCTGACCAACAATATTACTCACCATACTGTTGGTTGCAGAAGCAAACCCCCAAATAGGAGTCATTAGAATCATGTAAGTAGCCCGGATAACATTCGAAATTGCAAGTTCGTGTTCTCCCATTCTTTCAATGAAAACGAAAAAAAGGAACCAGGCACCCATAGAAAGTCCATTTTGTAAAACCAATGGAGAAGAAATTTGAAAAATAGCATTAATACGTTCCATTCCCATTTTTTGAAAACGGAATAAGTTAAATTGTTTAAATTCCTTTTTGAAGAATGAATAAATAATAAGGTAAGCGGCACCTGTGAATTCTGCGATTACAGAAGCCAGAGCGGCACCTTTAATTCCCATTTCAGGGAAGCCGTAATGTCCGAATATGAGCACGTAATCGAGTATCACATTAACAATCATCATAATGACAGCAGAATAGGTAATTATTCTGGTGATGCTTATCCCTATATAAAAAGAACGGAAAGCTATGGCAATCAGCGTAAAAATGATTCCATAACTTCTGATTCCTAAATAGTCGTTACATGCTTTTGTAACATTGGCTGATGTTAAAATAGACTCCAACAATGGTGGTGAAGCAAACTTCAAAATCAGAAACATACCTATGGCAATAACAGACAACAAAAGAAAAGTATGATCAAATAATCTTCCAATTTCCAGGGGATTTCCTTCACCGGCCCGGCGGGCCATCAATATTTGAGCTCCTGTACCTAAGGCAATACCTGTCATTACGAGGACAAAATAGGCCACTCCGGCTACAGCCATAGCACCCAGTTCCACTTCACCTACTCTGGCCAAAAAGGCGGTATCTGTAAGGTTTAGTACCGTTGTAGCCAGACTGCCCAATATTATTGGGTAGGCAATTTGCCAGATTTGACTGTATGTATTAGTGACTTTCATGTAAAAGAGTCGGCAAAGATCGTGATTTCCAACCTGTAATCAACATGTAAGCAACAGGGCTATTTCTCCCATTTTTCCGGACGATTCCGGGCAACCTTTGCAAGGAATATGGCGTAAACCAAGTTCATCCACTTCTACCAGAATTTTATGAACAAACACAACAAAAACGAAATTACTCAGATAAAGGAACACATCAAGGTTCTGAATATCACCGGAGGCATTGCAATCACTGCTTTGGCTGTTGCCGGATATCTGATGTTAACCAACAATCCGACAGTTGAAAAGCCTGTTGTTCAGGAAGTTCGATTGGAAGCTTCTGCTGCATCACCATCAGCTTATGATGTACCCGCACCTTCTGACCAGGTTAGTAACATGTTAAGCGAAAACCGTATTGAAGAGCCTGCAAAACCCGTAATTGATGATGCTCCGGATCAGGTTGCAAAACAAGCACAACCTGATGAAAAGGCAATGGATGCCGAATTGATGGAACGATCTATGGGTTCCAGAACAATTGCCGAAGAACTACATAGTTTTGAAGCAAGTTGTGACAACGGATCAATCCTGTTTAATTGGGTAACCGAAGGTGGTGCTAAATACGCTTATGAGGTTGAAAAAACCTACGATAAAGTGCACTATGAAGTGTTTTCAAGAGCTCCGCAACCACAGAAAAAAGAAGGTAAGAATTTCTATTCAATTGAGGAAGCTACAGAAAAAGATGAAACAGCATATTATCGCCTTCGTAAGGTAATTGGAAAAGGAAAATATGAATATTCAGATCCAGTTCAGGTAAAATGTGAATCAGCAATGAGCGCAAATACCGAGGTTGACGTATTCCCAAATGGATACGGATCATTCAGGATTTTAATTAATACTGGTTCGGACTCTGAATTTAAAGTGTCTTTGTCTGATATTGACGACAACGAACTGGTAACCGATAATTTCGAAGCAAAAGCCGGAAGCAATGAATTTGTTATCAGCTCCAGCTCCATTTCAAAAGGAAATTATGTGCTCAGAGTAACCAATGGTTCAATGATCAAGGAAAAACGGGTAGTGCTGAAATAATTCTTACCCCGGATTATAAGTCATAACAAAGTGGTCGATGTTTGCTTCAACAAACATCGGCCCTTCTTTTTTAAAGCCATACCGCTCATAAAAACCTATTGCGGTGACCTGTGCATTCAGATAAATTCGTTTTTTAAATGGTATAACATCAGCAAGTACCTGCTTCAACACTGCTGCCGCAACTCCCTTATTCCGGAACTCTTGTAAAACTGCAAATCTTTCGAGTTTAATTCCTTTTTCGGTAAATCGCCAACGGGCCGTACCTGCAGGTTTCCCATCCAAAGAGCCCAGATAATGCAGACTTCCGGATTCATAACCATCAAATTCCTCGGACCTGTCAACCTGCTGCTCTTCCACAAAAACCCTGGTTCTAATATCGAATATTGGCTGGCAAGCTCCTTTAGGCTCGTACAAGGTATGGAAAACTTCAATTTTCATAGGTTGGCAATGCGTTATTATTGAGTGCGGTAAAAATAATACAAATTAGTGACATTGAGTAAAATAATTGATTTTCAATTATTTACATTTGTAGAGTGAAGCTGTTATCAAAAATGTTAATTGTTCAATTAGGTTGGTCATAAACCGTCTTAAAAAATTGTTTACTTTGCATTAATAAATTGTTACCTGAACATTAAACCAACTAAAAATAAACCCATGCCTAAAATCTGTTACTCATTTAAAATCTGGTTAGCATCAGCTGCTATGCTAATTTCAGTCAATGCAGGTGCTCAAGTGGTAATTAACGAATACTCATGTTCTAACTTAACACAATTCGCCGACAATTACGGTGACTATGGTGACTGGATAGAGCTTTACAACGCAGGTGGTGCTTCCGTTAACCTGGGAGGTTACTATCTGAGTGATGATTCCCTTAATAATATGAAGTGGCAGATTCCTGCAACCGTGAGCATAGGTGCTAATGGATTTCTGAGATTCTGGGCAGATGGTCGTGATGAAGTTTCAGGTTTGAATATGCACACCAACTTCAAAATGACTCAAACTAAAAACAATCCTGAATTTATTGTTTTGTCGAATCCATCAGGTGTTATTGTGGATTACATTTCTATTGGTCAGAAAACACAATTAGGACATTCTTATGGAAGAACCTTAAATGGAGTTGCTTCCTGGAGTATTTTCACCAATCCAACACCGAATGCAAGCAATAATGCTGCTTCACCTTATGATGATTATGCCGATCGTCCTGACTTTAGTTTAGGTGCCGGATTTTATCCCTCTTCAATCACTGTAGCCATTACAACCAATGAACCAAGTGCTGATATTCACTACACAATCGATGGTTCTTTACCAACAACTGCTTCACCAATTTATACTACTCCGCTTACCATTTCATCTACTAAAGTAGTGAAAGCAATAACCATAAGCTCTGATCCTGCAATCTTGCCAAGCTTCATTGAATTTGAAACTTATTTCATCAATGTTTCTCATACCATTCCGGTTTTATCTATTTCCGGAACTCAATTAACTACACTTGCTAATGGTACCGGAAATCTGGAGCCTAAAGGATCATTTGAATTATTCGATATGGCAGGTGTACGTGTGGCCAAAACTTATGGTGAATTCAATCGCCACGGACAAGATTCATGGGCAAACAGCCACCGCAGTCTCGATTTCGTTTCTCGCGATGAAATGGGTTATAACCATTCTATTGAAGAACAGATTTTCCCAACTTCATTACGCGATAATTTCCAACGTATCATCATGAGAGCTGCCGGCGACGATAATTATCCAGCCGATCATGCTCCTGCAAATGCAGGCTCTGCACATATCCGTGATGCATATATTCATATGCTTGCCGATCAGGGAGGTCTTAATCTGGATGTCAGAAGAGCTGTGAAATATATCATCTACCTGAATGGTGCTTATTGGGGAGTTTATGACTTAAGAGAAAATCCTGATGAGCACGATTTTACAGATTACTATTACGGCCAGGGAAAATATGATCTTCAATATATCGAAACATGGGGTAGTACCTGGGCTGAGTATGGCGGACAACAAGCATTGACTGACTGGAATACACTTTATACTTATGCGATGAACAACAGTATGCTTAGCCAGTCTAACTTCCAATATGTAGCCGACAGACTCGATGTAAACAGTCTGGCTGATTATGTAATCGTAAATGCATTCACAGTTTGCTCCGATTGGTTGAATTATAATACCGGATGGTGGAGAGGATTAAATCCTGCAGGAACTCATCAGAAATGGGGTTACATTCTTTGGGATAATGATGCAACATTTGGACATTATATCAACTACACCGGTATCCCAAATACCAATTTCAATGCTGAACCTTGTGATGTAGATGGACTTTCAGGTTCTTCAGATCCTAAAGGACATATTGCGCTGCTTAATAAACTTCGTACGAATCCGGATTTCGATCAGTACTACATGAATCGTCAGATCGACTTATGGAATACTGTTTTTAGTTGCGATAATATGTTGTTTCAACTCGATAGCATCATCAATTTATTATCACCTGAAATGACTGCACAGGCTAACCGCTGGGGCGGGACGTATACGGAGTGGTACAATAATGCTATGCAGCTTCGTACTTTTGTATCCAACCGTTGCAACTATCTTTCTTCAGGATTTATTTCCTGCTACAGTCTAACCGGTCCACATACATTGACAATTAATACGGATCCTGCTGGAGCAGGAACGGTTCAACTGAATAGTTTGACTCTTACTCAATTTCCTTGGACAGGAACCTATTTTGGT
>CAUJFJ010000053.1 GCA_963169675.1 Bacteroidota bacterium | reverse complement strand
TTTTAGATGATTACTTGTCAATTGGTCATTTTGAAAAATAATCTTACCTTTTATGTCCGTCACTTTTAATGAGGTGTTCTCTTTAAATGGGGTAATTTCTAGATCGATTACACTTTTCGTTGGATTGGGAAATATGGTTATTATGTAGTTATCATTTTCAGAAGTCAGTATGCTTTTAATAGAGTCGCCAGAGTTTGATGAAAACCTGGCAGGTATTACAATTTTCTGAATGCGATTACCATTGTCATCGTAAACATATTGAATTCCTTGAGCTAACAATAACCCGCATGTACATAAATAAATCATTACAGTCACAAAAATTATTTTTATAGTCATTTTAAATGTTGCCATAGTATTAGGATTTAGTTATTCTACATATTGAAGTATATTAATTAATTTTAGTGGAATTTAGATAATTTAACTAACTGAAATGAATGTATTTTAGCCATTTAATTTAATAACAGTTCAAAACTGTAAACCAATCGCCACCAAAATGCTTTTATAAAATCTCAATTCTTTCCCCTTCTCCAAGAGGCTCCATGCTTTCATGAAATTTAATACATTTTCCAACTTTAAAATCTTGTCCTAAATATTTTGTGTTCAGAAACGAAATTTCAACAACTTCTTGTTCACCAGGTATAAACTCTTCTTGAATAAACAAAGTAATTCGACCAGATGTTTTCATCTCTTCGATAAATAGGAATAAAGGCTTATATCCATTAATAAAAGGATATTTTCTTTTATTTTCTCCGGAATACAATTTTATTTTGGCTTTAATTTTTATCATGGCTATCTAATTAATGGACTATAGTTTAATGGATTTGCCAGCAATAACTTTAATTGATTAGTTGGGATGGCATTAGTTTCAACGCTTGTGACCAAATTCTACTATAAAATAAATCATTCTCAATTTTGCAAGTAGTGTGAAAACCATTTTTCTGAAATTATGGCTGACTCATATTTGCGTTCTACTTTATCAACCGTTGATAGCATTTCCGAAACCGCATTAGTAAATACAACAAATTTCGCTTCGCAAATATTCGTTTTTAAGTGGGCAAGAATGAATACCAGAACTTTTTCTAGACATTTCCATATTATTCGATTACTGATTTTATAAGGAGATTTATTTGCTTTTGGCATATTATTTGATGTCCGACCATATCGAACTTTGTGATTGCAATTCATTAACTATTTCCTTCAATCTTTTTTTTAGATCTCCATTTATTTCTGGATTAGCTCATTCAAAAATTATTTCCTGTATTGCTTCATTTTTATGCTCTATCATCCCTACATTCAAGTACATTAGTTCAATTTATTATAGTATTAAAACTAATTTCTTCATTAATACTTCTTTTCAAAACAAAATCGATATCTTCATTGCTGATTGAGTGCAAGGGCAAGTCACTTTCCCAACCAAACTTTAATAATTCCTTTTCTAAACTCTCGATATTGCCTTGAAGTAAAAATAAATCTTTTAATATCTCAATGCTACATCTCATATCAGAATTTTGGTTTTACGTGAATAATACTTCCATCAGGAGCAAACGTTGTTTTAATCATCTTAAAGGTTTCTACTTCCGAATTTACCCCCTCTGGTATTCGTCCGATAATTATCGGACTGCATCCAGGATGCACACAACCAAATAGCCAGAATATAGAACAGTTATTTTTTATTAGACTATTATTTCATAGAATTATGCCCCATAATATAGATTTCGAAGCGATGGCATTATGAATAGTGAGTTGTAAAGTTACAATTTATTTCGTAATATAAATATATTTTCACATCGGATCACGCCCTCATCCGATAGTTATCGGATGAGGGCCAGTATAAGTTTTTTACAAATGTTACAATTTTAAATAAATTACTTCTCCTAATTTATTAAACCAATTAATACTATCATTTTTATTAAATTTTGATGTTTCGACAATATTACCATCTGAGTTTGGTAAAGAAATGATGAAATCATCTTCGAAATAGATCTTTGCACCAAATGGTTCCGAGTTACCTGATACACTAATTAACTCTACTTTAACAATTTCTGAACCAACAATTGTGCTAAAAAGGTCACTTTTTGTTACTTCGTAATATTCCAAACCAAATATTAAAGTATCATCTTTTGCATTCATCCACTTTTTCATTCTGTTGTAAAAATCTTCCCACGAATAATTGAAGTCAGGGAGGGGTTCAACCCAAATGCGAGGTGACCATAATTCATCTTTATCAACACTTACTTTATAAAGTTTATCAGGCTCGTTTTTGAATACGAACCCAAATGAAATGTCAATATCAGAAAAATGTGCCTCTCCCCATGGTGGCCAGACGATAAGAAATAGCTTTTCAACAATTCTGCCATTTAATATTTTAAACTCGTTCATATATATTATTTAAAAGGACTAGCTAGTTTATACCACTGATTTGATGTTTTGTTAATCACGGTAATAAATTCGCCATTTTGTTTGGTAACTAACATTTTTCCATTATTGGTAATGTGCATCAATACATCATCTGTTTGCCCACCCCAACGACCAATTCTGGTTAATCCAGGATTGATGTTATTATAGAGTTCATCTGCAGAACCTTTCAATTGTGGTAACATCTTTTGAAGTTGCTGTGGCGAATATTGACCGAATCCTAATGCATCGGCATGTCTTATTAAATGGCTTTTGGCAGTTCTTCCCCAACTCAATGTCCGACCACCGGCCAAAGCACTTCCCGGTTTAGCCAGGGAAGTTGTCAACACTTTGGAAGAAGTTATTTCTACTTCCAAACCAGTTACGCCTCCCGAAATACTACCTGTAGGACGATAAAACCAACCCTTCGATGAATAACTTTGAAACCATTTCCAGCTTGAAAGTGAAATGGCACCAAGTTGTGTAACGCCAGTTACTTCCATACCGCTCAGTAAATTACTTCCAGCCCACATACCCAAATCTCCAATATTGTCTATATTCGGCGCTGAACCATTTGTTACACCAGTCAACATATTCATACTAGCAATTATTGAAGCTCCTGCAACAGGATTAGCCAACGAAACTACGCCCCCAACTGCGCCGGAGGTAAAGTATGTTAAACCTGACATTGGATTTGCAGCAATGTTACCCCAATTTGAATATAAATTCATGGACCCGCCAATTAAAGCAGCTCCAATCATCAGTGTTAAAGAAATAGGTTCATTACCATCAGGATCAATTTTATTAATAGGGTTGTTTAAACAATAAGAATATCTATTATAATTTTGAGAATTACTAACATCAGAAATAAAATTGTCAGCACTCAGTACTCTTGCCAGCGATGGATCATACAATCGTGCGTTCATGTTAATTAAACCAAACTCATCCAGGTGTTCATGGCCTGTAAAGCCTCGACTAATCAGAAAGCTTGGATAATTTCCAGGCAGGAATTGTGAACCTGTTGCCGGGTCTCTTCTTAATCCCCAGGAATCATAAGAATAGAATTCTTCTAGAACTCTGTTTTGATCAACTATTCCTATAATACTATGTTGGTTATCAGTTAATACATATTTTAAATCTTGAAAGTTGCCATTATCAAGATTAATTGCTATCAGTCCATATGGTGAATAGATGTAATTGTATCTCTCAGTGCTAGATGCACCAACTACCTCCTCATAATCACCTACAAAGTATCTACTGTAAAGGAATTGCCCATTCTGTCTGAATTCTGACTTTATTCTATGATTATCCCAATTGTAAAAGATATTAAGTTCCTTGCCATTTTCCTCAATTTTATCAGGCATATTAAAACTGTTGTAGTGTATTTCCTGAAAATCTCCTGAAATCAAGGCCGGAATGGTATTAATGCCTACAACAGCATTTTTTTTGTTGGAATCATAAGTATAATTTCCAATATCTGATTTAGAAATAATATTTCCATTCGCTTCATAATTTAATGTTTGATTCAAGACCGGAGCACCATTGAGATATGTTTGAGTAGAAGTTAATCTATCCAGATTATCAAAAGTGTATTCATCTGTTAATGAATGGCCCCCAATTTGATAATTTTTTAACTGCATATTCAGATTGAGTGGGTCATACTCGTAATGAAAAGATGCCAACCCGCTACCAACAATATTTGTGGTCTGAATATCTGTTATCAAACCTTTTGGGTTGTAAATGTAAGAAGTTTGGGTTACGTTTCCGTGGCTTGCACTTATTGGCATTCCGAATGAATTAACTGAATTTAACTGCCAAATAAGTGCATTGTTATCATCGTTAAGTATTTTATTTAAGTAGCCATTACCATTGTACTCGTTTCTCAATTTAAAACCATTTGGGTAAGTTTTAACGATCAATCTATTTAAATGATCATAGGTAAATGCCTTTTCATAAATTTTAGAATGAATTTGTTCGGTACTTTTAATTAAATTACCAAATTTATCATATTCAAAATTCTTTGATGAAATTCCGGAACTTGAGTTTGGACCAGAAATTGATTGTATAAGTCCAATCCCATTCCCGGAATTATAATATGAATAATTTATATTACCGTTAGAACTGGAGCTAGATATGATTCTACCCAGTCCATCATAATTATAAATTGTGGAAGATGTCACTCCTTGGTTGGTATTCGAAACTGATAACAATTCACCATATCCGTTATAATCATAATCATATACTCCGGCATTTTGATCTATAAGCTTACTCTGATTACCAATATCATCATATAAAATAGTCCAATTGCTTAAACCAACTGAAATGCTGCTTGGGCTGCTATTTGCATGGTAATTGTAAGAAATAGCCCCTGCAGAGCCACTATTATCCATAATGCTTTTAATCCTTCCATAAGCATCGTTGGTTCTTGTTATTTGATTTATTGGACTAGTGGTTGTCTGGCTTAAATCGTTATATGTAAAACTGGTTAAGATTCCGTCATCGTTTATGCTGCTTAACTTACCAAATGGTTCATTATATAAGTATTGAAGTTGGTGTTCAGTGTCCCCCAGAATAAACGGTTTTACCTCAATAGATATGTTTCCATGAGTATCAAAAGCTCTTTTCGAAATAATCAATTCATTTGTCAAACCATATGTTTCGTTTCTTATTTCCCGGTTTAGGCCATCGAAATAATTGACTGCCATAGAATTGTCTGGTTTAATGATTTTTTTAGAATATAGAATGTTCGGATCAGCCGGAAATGTGCCAATTTGCCATTGATGTTCATAAGAAGTAATATTCCCTCTTGAGTCAATTATATCTTTTACATGTAAATTTCCATCGTAGTGATAGCCTATTGTATTATTTGCAATATCGGTTGAAAACGCAACAGTACCATCAGGGTTAAATGAACTAGTAACTATGTGATTCAAAGAATTTTCTTCTTTGCTGATAAATCTAAAATGTTTATCATACTCATACTTTATAATTCTTGGAATTGCTCCCATCGTTTCTTTAGTGATTTGACTTGGAAGTCCAATACTATTATTGTATGAAAAATTGGTTGTAATGCTCTTTGAAAGTGTAGGATTCTCAACAATTTGAATTAAATTCCCTGTAACTAAATCGTAAGAATAATTCCATTCCTGATTGAAGTTAGAACTAAAATCATTAGTTTGAGTTGTATTTGTATTTGTTAATTTATACATCTCCAAAGAAGGAATCCAGGTATATACATTTTCAAGGTTTCTATTAAAATCCAATGTATTGCTCGTACCGGTTCCTTGATAATAATATTCAGAAGATTGAATCAATTTTCCACTGTCATACAGTAATTCATTCTCTATGGTCGTGTTATGATCATAATTTCTTTCAATTGAAAAAGAGTTGGATAATTGAAAACAAAGAGGATGCATTTGATTTTCAAAGCCTGTATTTACAGTTGTATATTTAAATAAATCATTCGAAGATGTTCTATATATTTTTAAAGCATTTATTACCGGATGATAATAAGGTAAAGCAATACTCATTGACGTTTCCGTTTTCCAATCGCTTGATATTTTGTTTACCTTTTTGAAACCCATTAACCCTTTGCCTTGTAGATGAACAATAGCCCCTTCATACTCCATTATAGAAAAATTGTATGAATTTGTATTAATCGGGTAAGAGTAACTTCTAACTACGTATAAAGGAATTTTAATAGTCTTCAAAGGATATGCATGAATTGGCCCTTTGGAATAAACAAGATTATCTGTTAATGGCAAATAATTGATAACAATCTTTTGAGCAAAGCCATCAACAATTCCATGAACTAAATGCTTCTTTTGTCCTTTATAAAATGTAATACTTGAATGACATGGAGCAGTATTTTTCCGCTTAAAGAATAAATCTGCCTTTCCATCTCCATTAAAATCTGAAAAATACTTATTTCTTGAAGAGTTTCCGTTTACATCAAATCCTGGAGGCCGATATGGAACTAAACTTGCCAAAGCTGGAAATTGAAACAACTCAGATTGAAAGTCATATATACCTCTTGCCCAATGCAGTTTATAATTAATTGTACTTCCAGAATTAGAAAAGAAAGCTTCTAGTATATCACTCTTTCCGTCTCCATTAAAGTCTGAAATAAATATATTATTATCATATTGATCGATTGCTGGATTTACATTTATCAAAACGGGAGTAAAAGATGCAGTATAATCTAACCCATTTGAATAGTTTATAAACCAATCGCCTTGTCCAGTTAAGCTAGTATACACTAAAAGATCGGTCTTTGAATCGCCATTAAAATCACCAGTGTAAATTTGATGAAATTTTGTTGGGAAACCACTTGAGTAAATAACATTCCATGAGGCAGATGAAGGCGAAAAATCATAAATAACGCATGAAACGGGTTGCTGTTCAATTACGCACATAATATCATCTTTCCCATCTCCATTATGATCTACAATTCTTATCGTTCGTAACGACCATTGATCTAAAGGAGGAGCATTATTATGAAGATCGTTACCTAATAGTTCATACATATTAAAGGTAGCCAAATCAAGTGATGGATTCATGAAATCCCGGTGTAATAAATCTGTTTTCCCATCTCCGGTAAAATCACCCAAACTAATTTTAGGATCTGAGCCTGCTTGAATAAGTTTAGTATTACAGTAAGTTAAAATATTTCCATTGCTATAACATAATATTGGTTGGAAAATAATATTGTAGCCATCATAAAAACCGAATAAAATATCATCGTTTCCATCACCATTCAAGTCGGCAATGCCTGACAAATAAGGTTTGAAATTATTAATTTGGTAGGTTTGTGAACTAATAATATGGAAGAGTCCATCACCGTCTGATAACCAAATTTGAAAAATATCGGAAGAAGAATAATTAATTTGGTTTTCGAATTTTATTAGATCTGTCATACCATCGCCATTTAAGTCACCACTTAAAAAAGATGCATCGTTTGAAAACTGTCCATTTTGCACTTCCTCAAATGGTTGACATGTTGGACTAGTAGTTTCTCCCCAATAAATTTTAGTTGGGTTTAAAGAAATAAAATCATTGCCAAGTTTGTGAATTTCTACTAAATGTGTATAAAAAGAATTACTGTAATTGAAGTTATATGAATTTATTACTTGCCCTTCAACAATAATTGTTATTGCTCTTAAGATTAATGTACTAGGTAAAGCAGAACCAGCAAGAAATGAAATGTTTTGGTCTGATTTGGTGTCATATAAAAAATTTATCTCTGCATAAGGAGTTAATGAAGCATTATCATTTCCTGTATATTCAATTTTTTCAATATAATATTCGCCATTTTTTTGACCATAATGATAGGTTATATAATTACCATTAATATCAATTACTTTACTAAGCAGCCATTTGATAATTTTACCATTATTGGGTCCCCCATTTGCAATAACTCTGGAATCAACATTCAAGCCATAAAAATATCGTTTCCTTTCAATATTGTGTGCAACCCAATAGCTTGGTTCAGTTCCCGATCCTGCCTGCATTACCGGGACAACTAGAGAATATCCAGATGAATTAAACTCAGGTAAATAGTTATTTCCATTGTAATTAACTAATCTATTGTTATCCAACGAAAATTTATCTGAATTATTTAAATTAATTCCATGAATCTCTCCGTCGTGATATATTGTTGATGAAGTTCGCGATATTTCTGATAATCCTGATAGTCCCCATCCAACTCCAAGTAATCCATTTCCTGAATAACTATTATAATTTATTGCTAAACTTGGTGTCATTTTGTTAGTTCCCTCTGGCAATGGAATAGGAATAGTATAATTGCACGCACCACTAATTGAAATATCAATTTGACCTTCAATATATCCTACAGGTAAACTTTGATCAATTTGATAATTGTTAATATCGTTAATTTCCAAATCTGTTGTATAGGTTACATCAAGCTGCATCTGTTCCTCAATGCGAGCATGAACGAAATCTCCAGAATTTACCGGTAGAAAAGTAAAGCCGTCTTTAAAACTTATTCGATCTCTTGCAATATAATCGATTTGGCCCGAAACGCTGCTATTAATGTCAATTATTGCTTGACTATAATTAATTGTTGGTATGAAAAAAATAATTAAACCTAACAAGAGATAAATGTAGTTTAAATTTCTCATTTTGTTGTAGATTGTAGGTTATCCAATTTTTGCAGTAGATTATTGTTTTCTGTTTGAAGTGCCGAAATCATTTTATAAAGTTCAATAATTTCTAATCTAGTTTCTTCCAAATTCTGAACAATTCCATGCATAGTTTCAGCGACATTTATTCCATTTTGTTCAATTTCCTGTCCACTTTTTATGTATGGTAAATGCTTATTTTTCTGCAAAAAGGCTTCAAGTTCCAAAATACTTCTCTTCTGGTAATTTTTCTCAAATACAAAGTCACACCATGTTCCAATCGCCCGAACTTCAACTTCACCCGCTTTTATACTTCCACAAACAGCTAGTTGAAAATTTGAAACTGGATGAGTTCCAATACCGATTCTACCATCTCCATCAATAATTAAAGCATCAGTCCAGTTTGTTATTAATGAATTTCCGGGATCTGCATTTGCCAATTTTATTTCAAAATTGCCATTTTCATTAAAACAGATAACTGAGGTACTTTTTGATGCATCTATTCTATGATTATAAGGTGCATTAAAGTCATGGTTATACCCGATAAATTTACTATTGGCACTGCTAAACGTAAATAAATTGCCGATTTGCAAGTCATCAACTGGATTTATGGTGTTAATGCCAACTTTCCCGCCACCAGTAGCTAAATAAGTATTACTTCCTGTTTCAAAGTATCCGGATCCACTACCTAGATTTACTTTAACATTTCTTGGATTACCATAATTTAACAAAAGATCTCCTGTACCAAAATTTTCAATCCTTGCATTAACTCCATCGTGCTTGACTTGAATATAGTCTGCCATATTACTCATAGTATTGTCCCATGCCGAAACAAGAAAGGTTCCTTTAACCTCTAGTTTTTCCCTTGGACTATCTGTACCGATTCCAAACCTACGATAGCAACTAAAAGCATCTTCCCAATGATTTGGACTCTGTTGCCAAGGTGTTGCTACAGTACCGGCACATATCGGAAGTTGAAACGGAATGGACCTCATAACTCCTAAACTATCTGCAAAAACTATTTTACTTCCAGTTCCCACTAAAGTATTCATTAAAATACTCCCATCTGCTTTTATTCTCAATCTCTCTACATTATTCGTTCTAAATGACAAATCCTTACTATCCAAAGTCCCAATAAACTGATTAGCGGGATTTGAGTTATAATTACCACTCATAGTCCAGTCATCTCTTTCTGGTTCTCTAAGCCCTATTCCCGATGCAACAATACATCCATTATTATCGGTTACAGAAATTTGATTTTCGTTGCCACATAAATTTGTTGGATTATAAATGGTTTGGTTGCCGGGTTGCCAGATGTATGCATAAGGAGGTACGCCACCTGTTACATTTGCAGTTACACTACCGTTACAAGCACCATATTGACTAACATTATAGCCATTTTGGTATTCATAAGGTGTAAGTTCTATAATGTTGAGCGGTTCCGGTTCAATAAGTGTAATATCTGCATAAACGAAATCAGTAAAAGGATCTGAATCGTCTACTTCTACACTATAGTATCCAGCCTGCAATCCAATAATATCTTCCGAAGTCCTGTCATTACTCCATCGTATGGTATATGGGGGAGTCCCACCAGTTATAGTCATATTAATACTTCCATCAGCAAAGCCCGCACAAGAAATATTAAAGCCATTGTAGTTGGAGGGTGTCAGTGTCAATGTCTGACTTAATGCCTGTTGCGAAAACGATAATATGCAGAGTAAAAGCGTTCCATAATAAAGACCGGATTTTTTCATGATTTATGTAGTTTAAAATAATTGTATATCGTGAACAAAAAGACTTCTCCCTAAACTCCCGTAAATCCAAACGCAACACGAGATTAATAAATTTATTTCATATTACCAATTTTTAATTCAACTGCTTTGAAAAATACCCCCAGGGAAAACCCTTAGAGAATCGGACTGCATTTACCGATAACATATAGATAATGAGCTCTTTAAAATTCTTTTAAAATCCAGAAAAAATATTATTTTAGTGCTTGATTTGGGGAATGAAGTAGAGCATGAAATGAATTCAGAATTAACAACGCAAAAGGTTAATCCGTTTTTATGATAGATTATAGATTATAGATGATAAATGATTGATGTCATTATTCAATTTTCAATTCTTGTTAATCACTATTCATTAAAATCATGTTGGAGAATAATAATTACATTTCTGTAGATGAATATCTCCTTGTGACCTATGACTAATGACCTACTTCTTTGAATTGGTGTTTTGTGGCGGAGACGCATTCAATGCGTCTCTACGATAATGATGGCATTGCATTTTTTTACACAGGAACACCCATCACCACCCATCGACTTCGCTCAGGGCAAGAATTATCAAACTACCAAATCATCAAATCACCAAATCATAGAAACATTGTTTGGATTTTTTCGTATGTACAATCTGTACTCATAAAAAACTGCCAGTATGAAACTTAATTTACTCGTAATCACATCATTAGCTTTATTAACCGGATTTTCTTCCTGCATGAAGGAGGATGTTGAGGATGCTCCTTTACAGGGAAGTATCACCGGCAAAGTGCGTTTGGCTGATGAATTTGGAAATATTTTATCAGATCATGAGGGTGTTGTATTGGCAACTACCGACGATATAAAAGGTAATACTAATTATGCCGGTTCATTCCTTATTTATGGTTTGGGTGATGGTGCACATACTGTTGCTTACTCTAAAGGTGGATTTGGTACCTTTAAGAAATTCGCTATTCCGGTTACTAATTCAGTAAATACCGAATTGACAGGCATCGATACACTGGGAAGATTAAGTACTACCGCCATTGGTTCATTGGCAGTTGTTGCGAATGCCGGCGACAGCACTTATACCTTCAATTGCACTGTTTCTCCAGCACCTGATGCAAATCATCAGCGAGGCATACGTTTGTTCTTTTCGCGGAATGCTGCGGTAAGTGCAACGGATTATGAATTTACTCCAAATCAAAAATGGATGGCTACACAGGCTGCAGGATCAATCAGCGGATTTGCAGCGTCTAATTTTTATAACAATGGTTTTTCACGTGGCGAGACTATTTACGTGATTGCTTATGGAGAATCGTGGTTTGCCAACATGTACACCGATCCTGTTACAAGCAAGAAAGTGTTCCCGAATGTGAATGCTGCTTCACCATCGTAGGTTGTATCATTTGTATTGCAATAAGCACCAGGTAGCAACGAAATTTTATATTCCTGTCTGTCGTTTCTGAAAATTGCTTAATTTTCGGGAGTGAATACTACTCATTTACCGGAAGCCTTCCTTGCTGCAATGCGGGCAAAATTAGGCGATGATGTCGATGCATTTATAGAGGAGCACAATAATCCTGCGCCTGTTTCAGTGCGCATCAATCCCTTTAAGTGCGCTCCCGTTTTTGCTGATGCCGAAATAATTCCGTGGGCAACCAATGCCCGGTTTCTTCCCGAACGTATTTCGTTTACCCTCGATCCGTTATTTCATGCCGGATGTTATTATGTCCAGGAAGCCAGCTCCATGTTTCTGGAAATGGTTTTAAAGCAACTTTTGCCTGAATTCAAAGATCCTGTGATATTGGATTCGTGTGCCGCTCCCGGTGGTAAAACAACGCACATTCTTTCTACATTGGCCGGAAAAGGTTTGGTAGTGAGCAATGAAATTATTCCCGGTCGCAATAAAATTCTCATGCAAAATGTAATTAAATGGGGATGCGATAATGTGGTGGTCACGCAAAATGAAACTTCTGCATTCGGGAAATTACCGGGTATGTTCGATATGTTAGTTGTGGATGCACCCTGCAGCGGTGAAGGATTGTTTCGCAAAGATAAAGAAGCAACCACAGAATGGAGCCCGGATCAGGTTGCAAACTGTGCCATTCGACAGCGATCAATTTTGAATGATCTATATCCTTCGCTTAAACAAAACGGGTATCTGATTTACAGCACCTGTACTTACGAAGCGTCCGAAAATGAGGAGCAGATTCAGCGAATGATGTATGAATACGATATGGAACTTGTTCCATTAAATACCTTTGGTACCAATGCTGTCAATACAGGATACGGCTATCAGTTTTATCCGCATAAATGTAAAGGCGAAGGTTTTTTTATTTCGGTATTACGCAAAAAGCAAAGCGCAAAAAACCAGCAGGGCTCCGATAAAACATCAAAAGCTACGGCACAAAATAATTTCCTTGAACAATTTCTGACTAAAGCAACCGATTTTGTTCCTGTAAAAGTGAAAGATGAAATATTTGCATTCCCTTGCAAATGGTTAAACACAATTTCGCTGTTGCGGGAAACACTCTTTGTACGCAAAGCAGGAATCCACCTGGGAACCATGAAAGGAACCGATTTTATCCCATCCCCTGAACTGGCCTTAAGCATTCACTTAAATCCTGAAACTCCTAAAGTAGCTCTTGAATTAAATCAAGCACTCGATTATCTCCGTTGTGGCAACATTAACATTCCCAATTTAAGCAAGGGATGGCATGTAGTTACTTTTAACGGTTTTGCCCTGGGCTGGATTAAAGCACTTGGAAACAGAATCAATAATTACTTTCCAAAAGAATGGAGGATTCTTCACAAGTAAACTGCGAAGCTGTTTGTTTGTGAAGGATTAAGGATTAAGGATTAATTCTTCAGAAGGAAATTGCGTTATTATGATAAATTTCGATGATAAATGATAGATGAGTTAATAGTTCAGAAAATTGAAGTGTTATACGAAAATTCTAACTGACCATCAATGACCTAATGACGGCAGCTTTGCTGCAAATGACAAATGGAATGATAAATTATAAATGATAGATGATAGATGGGATTTCTAATTTTAAATTGAAAAATCTCACCTTATGACCAATGACTTACTATTTTCTGTCGATGAATCTCCCCATATTGCTTATGACCTATGACATATTTTAAAGGCCAAATCCTTGAATTAATTCACGAGCACTTTGCAGTTTCTTCTTTCCCCATTTTCTGAAATGACTGACACAAATACCAAACCTTTTTTAAATGATGAGCTATTAATTTTTATGGGTTGTGATGCATGGTGTTGATTGGAGTATAGCTGCCTTCCTGTTACATCATAAATTGCAACATCGACATTCGCATCAGTGGTAAAATTTAAAGGTAAAGCAATAGTAAATCCATTATGGGCAGGATTCGGATAAACCAACAAATCATTTTGTGCCTGTATGGGTTCGTCTATTCCTGAGAAGATTCCCTGACCATAGCGAAGCACCTGTATATCCCAACGGAAGCCATTTATGAAAACATTGCCGAAACAATTGTCATTAGCATCACCCATGATGTATAGGTTGCCTGTGGTGTCGAGTGCAATCTTTTTACCATAATCGGGTTCCACTCCGTTTGTCGATGACCATATAAGTTCGTACTTGAGTGTTCCGGCAGCATCATACTTAACGGTCATAAAGTTGTAGTTGGTAGTAAACGCACTGGTTTCATGTCCGGTTAAATACACTGCTCCGGTTGCATCTACTGCTATATCAGTTAGTATATCATCGGAGCCGGCTGAGTTAGCAACTTTTTGGGCCCACAGAAAATTTCCGGCAGGATCATACTTTACCACACCAAAATCGGCTTCCACAAACTGACCAAAGGTTCCTCCAACTAAAATATTATCATCACCATCAACCACTACAGCACTTGCAGAATCGGTAAAACTACTAAAGCTGTAATTCTGAATCCACAATGGATTACCACTTGGATTGTACTTGGCAATTACAAAATCTAAATTACTTTGTCCTGCCACAATTATATCCTGATTACTGTCGATGGCAATGCTGTTAAAGAAATCGCGATCGAAACTGGCGCTGCTGAAATCGTAAGTAGTATCCCACAATATGGTTCCGGCCGCATCGAATTTCACCAGCAAACCATCCGTTAATGCACCGGTCACCGGATTAGATCCTCCGGCACCATACATGTTGGAGTTAGCATCAATAGCCATTGCTGTGAAGTCTTCACCAAGGCCGCCATTGTCAAATGGAGTTGCCCACAACTGGTTACCATTATTATCATAACACAATGCCAGTCCGTCGAATCCTGTTGCGGCCGAGATTGTTGTTCCACCAATAAATATTTTTCCGTTAGCATCAATTGCAATTCCTGCAGGCACATCACTGCCTCCTGCCGTACCATTAAAATAATTTTCCCATACCAGCACACCGTTAGGATCGAGTTTAATGGTGTAGATGTCGTTGTAATTCCCCGTAAGGGAAGTATCTACGGTACAGGTTACATATACATTCTTCTGCGCATCAATTACCAAAGCCACTCCTTTTTCATTACTGGTTTCTTCTGTTCCTGTCCAGCGATATTCCCATTGTTTTACTCCGGAAGCATTTACTTTAAAAACGATCAGATCGGTATATCCGGTTTCATGTCCTAAAGAATATCCGCATACATAAGAATTTCCAACTTCATCAACTACCATATCACTGCCACGATCATCTACGTGATTGACACCATTATCGAAACGTGTCCACAACAGATTAAGATTATCATCCAAAAGTATAGTTGACATATCCCCATTAATGTGCTGAAAATTCTGTTGTGAAAATATTCCTGTCATCGCAACTTTTCCGTTCGCACCACATGCAAGGTGATGACCGATATCAAAATCATTTCCGGGACCATCAAAAGTTACCCGATTGAGTTCTGTGCCTGATGTATCATAACGAAGTGCTACCCAATCGATATCAGAAAAAGTATTTAGTCCGGTAGTTATATAACCGCCTACATAAACAGCATCCTGTGTCGGGTTCAGTCCCATACCTGTTGGAAAATCAGAAAAGTTCACACTATCAACGTGCGCTTCCCAAACCAGTTGACCTGAATTATTAATTTTTATGGTTACTATATCCTGACCTGTTCCCAAGCCAATGCTGGAACCTGTCACAAAAACATTTCCTGCATTATCAACAACCATATCTATCGGATAATCATCGCTGACAACAGCGGTGTTGGTGTAATTCGATTCCCACACCACATTTCCTGAAGGATCGTATTTAATTGTCAGAAAATCGCGTGAGGTGTTAGCTGTATAATTACTGAAACCGGTGACATAAATATTATTCAATGCATCAATAGCCAGATCAACCGGCTCATCACTGAAATTTCCTAATGGTGAATTGTAAGTTGCTGTCCATTGTACTACTCCTGCTGTGTTGTATTTGATGGTTGTATAATTAAATGAAAAACCATTGGTTGTAGTTTTTCCGGTTATAACCGGATTACCTGCATTATCGACTGCAACTTTCAAAGCTTCATCACTGGTGGCAACCGAGTAAGTCTGCACCCATTGTTGCACACCAGATGAATTATATTTAACAAGAACAAATGCTTTATCTCCAAACGGACCTGCATAACCTGTTGTAAAAACATTTCCCGATGCATCAACAGCTACATCATTTCCTTGTGCAATGTCACCTGCCGTATACCGTGAAGCCCAAAGCTGGACTCCTGCAGGCGAATATTTTATAGTTACCATATCTGTTGAAGAACCATCTTCACTAAAACCGGTTACATAAATATTTCCTGTCTGATCGGTAATTATTGTTGTCGGACGATCTTCATCGTTGTAGGTTCCTATTCCGGAATAAACCTGTTTCCAAAGTGTATCACCTGCTTCGTTGTATTTAATAGTCACAATATCGATATCGGTGCAATCGTATACTTCATAGCCGGTGGAAATAACATTTCCCTGATTATCGATGGTTGTTTTGAGTCCGCGATCTTCATAAAACGAAGGACCATTGTTACGGTATGCCCAGTGCAGGTTTGGGGTTTGTGCATTTGCAAACAGACTGCATAAGGCAACTGCTGCCATTAGGATGATTCTCATAAATTACTATTTTCGCAAAGTTAGGGAATAGGAGCTTTCAGGTATCAGACAATGAACAGTTGATGCCGCTGCCTGAATAATTGCACAAATTTCAATAAAATCTTGAAAATGGGCTTAACTAGTTGGAAATCAGAAGATGCATATAAGATTTTGCGCCGTGATCCGGTATTAAAAAAGGTGATTCGTGCCACCGGGGAGCTTTCACACGGCAAAAACCGGGATATTTATTTTGCTTTGCTGCAGTCGATTACCAGCCAGCAGCTTTCGGCAAAAGCGGGTGATACCATTTTTAGTCGGTTTCTGGATTTATTTCCGGAAGGCAATCCGGTGCCTGAAAAAGTGGTCAAAATGAAAATAGAAAAATTGCGTGGCGCGGGATTATCGTTCGCCAAGGCGGGTTATCTTAAAAACATTGCTGCGTTTGCTATTACTAACGGTTTCGAATATAGGAAATTGAACAAAATGGATGATCCGGAATTGTTAGCTCACTTAACATCTATAAAAGGCGTTGGCCGATGGACTGCAGAAATGATATTGATGTTCACCATGAATCGTCCCGATATTCTTCCTGTAGATGATGTAGGTATCCGTAATGAAATGCGAAGTTTATATAATCTGATGGGAGAAGGAAAAATACTTTCATCTCAAATGGAAGAAGTGAGTATTGCATGGAAACCTTATCGTACACTTGCATGCCGGCATCTTTGGCGTTACCGTGATACTGTAGTGAAATAGCTCAACATCAATATGTGGTGTAATGCATTAAAATCTGATATATATTTGTTAATCATCTAAAACGCAAACCATGTTCAACAAACTGAGAACTTTAACTGTTATTGCGCTACTTTTCCCTTTGGCAGGGATGACGCAGGCGACGAAAGAAATTAAGCCGACCGAAAATCTGATTCTAAAAAATCTGCCTGTTATTCCTGCTGCAACTGCAGAAGCCGTTAAACGCTATACCGAATCACGTTCAGCTGGACATGTTGACTGGCATCCGCTAAAGCGGGAAATGTTAATGACCACCCGGTTTGGGAATACAAATCAGTTGCATTATCTGAAGATGCCAATAGGTGCCAGAAAGCAGTTGACATTTTTTGATGAGCCTGTTGGAAATGCAGTTTTTGAACCGGTGAATGGCGATTACTTTATTTATTCGCGCGATGCAGGAGGAAATGAATTTGCTCAGCTTTATCGCTATGATATGGGAACAGGTGTCACAACTTTAATTAGTGACGGAGGACGATCACAGAATGGAAACATTCGGTTTAACAATGCTAAGAATCTGATTTCATTTACATCTACCCGAAGAAATGGAGCCGATCGTGATATATACACCATGGATCCTCGCGACCCGAATTCTGCCAAGTTAATTCATGAGGTAAAAGGTGGTGGATGGTCGGTGACAGACTGGTCGCCAGATGATAGTAAGTTGTTAATTCAGGAAGGTAAATCGGTGAATGAGAGCACCATTTATATTTTGGATCTCAAATCGAATTTACGTTCTCCTATTGGTCCATTCAATAAAAAAGAACCCGTTGCCAATGGTGGTGCCAGGTTTAGTAAAGATGGTAAGTCGGTTTATTTTGTAACCGATATGGATAATGAATTCCGCAGATTGGCAATGATGTCGGTGGATGGAAAAAATGTTACCTATCTCACCAACGATATTAAATGGGATATTGGTTCAATTGATATCAAAGAAGATGGTACGCAATTGCTGTTTACGGTAAGTGAAGCGGGTATTACGAAAGTATATCTCATGGACATGACCACTCACAAATATTCACAACTTACCAAAATGCCAATCGGGCTTATTGGTGGAATCTCCTGGCGCCCCAAAAGCAATGAATTTACTTTCAGCTTTTCATCCGCAAGAGCGAATGCCGATATTTATACGTATGATATTACCAGCGGAACAACGGAGCGTTGGACGGAAAGTGAATTAGGAGGCATTGTTGCGGAACAACTTTCAGAAACGCAATTAATAAAATGGAAGAGCTTTGATGGTTTAGAAATTTCAGGATTTTATTTTAAGCCGAATGCGAAATTTACAGGTAAGCGTCCGGTAATTATCAATATTCATGGTGGACCTGAAGGACAATCGTTACCCGGATTTCAGGGGCGCACCAATTATTTTCTGGAAGAAATGGGAGTGGCAGTTATTTACCCAAATGTGCGTGGCAGTTCCGGGTTTGGAAAGACTTTTGTGAAATTGGATAATGGCATGTTGCGGGAAAATTCTGTTAAGGATATTGGTGCATTACTCGACTGGATTGCATTGCAGCCGGAACTCGATGCTTCTCGTGTATTGGTAATGGGTGGTTCGTATGGTGGATATATGTCGCTTGCGGTGAGTGTACATTATGCCGATAAAATACGATGCGCAATTGATGTAGTGGGTATTTCGAATTTCAATACCTTCTTAAAAAATACCGAAAGTTATCGTCGTGATTTAAGACGTGTGGAATATGGTGATGAACAGGATCCGAAAATGTTTGCCTTCCTGGAAAAGATTTCGCCATTGAACAATGCAGCTAAAATTAAGAAGCCGTTATTCATTGTGCAGGGAGGAAATGATCCGCGTGTGCCAAGAACAGAAGCCGAACAAATGTTCAATACACTTGAAAAGCAAGGCAATGTTGTCTGGTATCTGGAAGCAAAAGATGAAGGGCATGGTTTCCGCAAAAAAACCAATTCCGACTTTCAGTTTTATGCTACCATTGAGTTTATGAAAAAATATTTACTCGACTAAACAACAACATCCCGCCCAAGCGGAATTAAAGAAAAAGTTTCATCCAACCACTGAACGGGAATCTACCCGGAGCGAAGTTAATGTCATGCTCAATTAAGATGATGCAGACATGAATCAGCAACTCGTGCCGGAGAATTTATATTTGGGGCAATCGGAATTTAATACTTACGTAAGTTTCCTTCACGATCGTTGGCAGTTCGGTTAAATTTTTACTGGCGGGTTCAGTCAGAACTACACCATCCGAATTAAATCTGCTCCCATGTTCGTGACAAACAAAACCTGTTGATGTTCGTTGTACCGGATTGTTGCGATGCGAACAGCGCATGAGTATGGCTTTATAAGAGTCAGCAGTTTCTTTCTTCAGGAAAACATCAAATTCCATTTGTTTGGAACGAACGATTACCCAATCTTTTTCAGCGAATGCAGTAAACGGCACTTGCAATTCATCCTCGCTAAGGGCGGCCTGCACCAACTGCGCGGAAGAACTGCAACCATTTAATAATGGTAACATGGTTGCCATTCCGGCACAAGCCACACATGCTGATTTTATGAATTGCCTACGCTCCATTTTAAAAATTGTAACCGGCTCCTATATTCAGGAACCCGTTTGATCTGTAAAACGGTGGTTCATCAGGCGAAGGTACACCTGTTAAGTCGACGTTTGGTTTTCCTGTGTTACGCAAAGTGTAATCAGCCTTAATAACTACTCCTTTGGCAGGAAAATACTGGAGTCCGGTGATAAAGTATGTTTTTTCATTTATCTCATTCGAAATTCCATTGTCGGGAAGTTCAGCATTCAGATTTATTAATTCAGCACGAACAAAAAAATCGAGACGGTTATTTCCCTTAGAATTAAATGCATGAAGCAAGTTGATACTGGCATCTACATAACCACCATACATCATGGAAGCAGTGTTTCCTCCATAAGCACGGTTTAATTTTCCGGCATCCGGAATTGATATAACAGCAGCTAGTGCTTTTAGTGTAAAGAGTGGTTTTGTGTAGGTGATGTTTGCTTCAGATAAGAACACCGGCGTTCCGAAAATGCTATTGTCGAGTGAAAGTGTGTCGGCTTCTTTCTCCGAAATTCCGGTGCTTCCACCGTAATACGCAGAGACGCCAAAACGTAAATCGCCCGTGTTGTAAACTGCTGAACCTGTTAAAGCGAGATTGGTAGCAGTAGCATCCTTGCCTTCTTGTCGGCCTGAACGTATTCCTGATTCGCTCTTAAATTCTGATGCATCCAGGCCGTTGATTAATGCCAGGGAATAACTGAAACCGGTTAGGCGGGTACTGTTACCATAAAATCCAATTCCTATTTCGCGCCATGTTGATGGTATGATCAAACGTTCTGTATAGGGTCTGTCGTTTCCGTTGAATGTTGCCGGAAGGTGGTTTTCGTTGATGATTCCTATTCGTGGAATGATAAGTCCTGCCGTTAAGTAGTGTTGTTTACTTAAATTAAACCGAAGATATAATTGCTCCAGATTAAATTCACCGCCATCTTCACCGCCTTCAATTTTTGCATCCTCAAGTTCCAATTCACTGATGAATGATACTTTATCGTTAAAACGGTGTCCGACAAAAAGAACCGCTCTTGTCATATTCGCCGTTCCTGTTTTAAATCTCAGGTCGTAGTTAAATTTAAACTCTCCGTATCCGGAAATTGTAGTTTCCCCAAATGGCTTTTTGGCTCCTGTAAGCAACGAGTCTTCAGGCGAATGTGCAGTCGCCGCGGAAAAAGTAAATGAGCAGATTATTACAAAAAAGATGCGTTTTAATGCCGATATCATTGAGTCTATTATTTAGAATGATTTTAATTAAGATGGCGGCAAAGGAAGAAAATTTATTTAGAATGATTCCAAACAAAAATCATGTTTTTATTTAAGTTGTTGATTGTTAGTTAAATAAAGTTGTAGTAGACAGCAAGTTCTTTGAAAAATGCAATGAAATTGTTTCTTTTTTTCTCCTTGAATAAGTGTGTTTTAATTCGACCCCTTCAGGGTCGTGGAGTTATAGCGTGAATTGGTGTGAGGATATGCGACCCCTTCAGGGTCGTGGTGTTGTTGCGTGAATTAGTGTGAGGACATGCGACCCCTTCAGGGTCGTGGAGTTATAGGGTGAATTGGTGTGAGGATATGCGACCCCTTCAGGGTCGTGATGTTGTTGCGTGAATTTGTGTAAGGATATGCGACCCCTTCAGGGTCGTGGAGTTGTTGCGTGATTAGGTGTGAGGATA
>CAUJFJ010000052.1 GCA_963169675.1 Bacteroidota bacterium | reverse complement strand
GTCATATTAGAAAAAGATGCGTTGGTTCACATGGAATCAATGCCAATAATTAATGCAGATGAAACACAAATGATTCAGTTATTTCAAAATATATTAAGTAACGCACTGAAGTTTACAGAATCGGATATCAAGCCAGTAATTAAAATTTCATGTGAACGGCTTGATCATCATTGGCTTTTTGCTGTAGCGGATAATGGAATTGGAATTGAGCATCAATATGCTGAAAGAATATTTGTTGTTTTTAAACAGCTTCATACCAAGGCCAAGTATAATGGAACAGGAATAGGATTAGCTATTGCTAAGAAAATTGTGGAACGACACGGGGGAAGAATTTGGTTTAATTCGGAACATGGCAAAGGATCAGTTTTCAATTTTACAATAAAATCATAAAAAATGATAAGACAAGCAGAAATTCTATTGGTGGAAGATAGTCCGGGTGACATCAGGCTTACCATTGAAGCATTGAATGAAAGTAAAATATCAAATACCCTACATATTGCCATGGATGGTGTAGAAGCAATGGACTTTCTTAATAAAACTGGTGAGCATGTTGGTAAACCAACTCCGGATTTAATCCTGTTGGATCTGAATCTTCCTAAGAAATCGGGCTTTGAAGTATTACAAGAATTAAAACAAAGTAAAACTCTCAGAATTATTCCTGTAGTTGTGCTGACCACTTCCAACTCGGAAAGGGATATAATTCATAGTTACGAGTTACATGTCAATTGCTTTGTTTCGAAACCTCTCGAATTTGATGCTTTTATGAATGTAATTAAAAACATTGAAAGCTTTTGGTTTACAATTGTTAAACTTCCTAAATAAAACAGATTAATATCCCGAATGTGAATATACTAATTGTAGAAGATAATCCAGGAGATATTTTACTTCTCAGAACAGCGCTGAAAAAATCGTCATTCTATAATGCTGTTGTATATTTAGCTTCATCAATAGAGCAATCGAAAGATTTCACAAGCAGTAATATTGAATTAGTACTAGTAGATCTGGGACTTCCTGACAGTGATGGAGTTAATACCGTTTTGGCTATTAATGAATTGTATGTCGAAAGTGCTGTAATTGTTTTAACCGGTATGCAGGACGAACAAATTGCCATGCACTCACTCAGAGAAGGTGCTCAAAACTATCTGAATAAAAGTGAATTATCGGGTCCTGTAATTGACCGGGCAATCAGGTATTCTTTTGAACGAAATCAAATTATTCAAAAGTTGAGAGCTACTGATCGAAAATTATTACAGCACAAAGTTTTTCTGGAAAGAGCTCAGCAACTGGCCCACGTTGGATCATGGAAGTTTGATGTGGAGAGCAATATGCTTAAACTTTCAACAGAAGCACGCAGATTATTTGGATTATATGAAGAGGACATAAATGTGCATCCGGAAGAACTTATTGAACTAATTCATCCAGCTGACAGGCATTTGTATGAAATTAAATTGACCGAATTAATCAATACGGAATTCCCTTTCGATTTTATTCACAGGATCGTTCGTAAAGATGGAATTCTCAGATGGTTTCATACACAAGCAGAAATTGATACTATAAATGCATCCGGTAAAAAATCTGTTGTTGGAAGTATTCAGGATATAACTGAAACTAAAGAGGCAGAAGATAAAATCAGAAAAGGAAACAGACTGTATTCATTTATTAGTCATATCAACCAAACTATTGTGGTAATTAAGGACTCCCAACAGCTTTTCGAAAGGGCATGTAATATTGCTGTTCATCAAGGGAAATTTTGCATGGCATGGATCGGGTTACTTGAAAGTAATAAACGGACAGTAAAGCTAGTAGCCTCAAGCCAAATGACAGATAATATCATTAAGCGATTAACAGAGTTTGAATATGAAATCAATGGTCCTATCGAGAAAGTAGTCATTGGAGCTGATTATCATGTTGTAAACGATATTACAAACGAGGCGGGAATGAAGTGGGCGGATTTTGCTTCCGAAAATGGATTTTTGTCCTGTATTACTCTACCCATTTGCAATTCAAAAGGTGTTATTGGAGTGTTTAGTATTTTTTCTTCTGAGAAACATTTTTTCGATAAAGAAGAAGTAGCAATGTTGCACGAAGTGTCAGGTGATATTCGATTCGCGCTGACTAATTTCGATAAAGAGAGTTTACGAAAACAGGTTGAGAAGGATTTGGAGAAGAGTGAATCCCGATTGAGGGAAGCCCAATTTATTGCATTGATAGGAAGTTGGGAAATCGACCTGAAGTCTAACCAGCATTTTTGGTCTGATAGTTTGTACGAAATATTTGGCATTGACCACTCTGCGCCTGTTTCCCGCGAATTGTTTGAATCCATGATTCATCCTGATGAAAGGGACGCCTGTATTGAAGGAATGAGTTCTGCGTTTGAATCATTAAAGAACTCTTCCTTCAATTTCAGATTTTTGAAATATGGAACTGAATTACGATATGGCTTCGCTGAAAGTCGTATTGAATTTGACAAACATGGAAATCCTGTCAGAATTTTTGGAATTGTAAAGGATATAACTCAAAGAATGCAGGCTGAAGCGGAAAGAGAAAAAATTGTAGATGACATTATACAACGAAACAAAGATCTGGAACAATTTGCATACATTGTTTCGCATAACCTTAGATTACCTGTTGCAAATATCTTAGGATTGACAGAAGTTTTGAAAAATGAAGAGCTCACTGATTTACTGAAAAAGGAATTCGTATCTTCAATATATTACTCGGCACAGAAGCTGGATGATGTGGTTAAAGATCTAAATCATGTTTTGACTGTAAGGCGTGAGATTGATCAAAGAAAAGAATATGTTCATTTTGAAACTCTTGTAGATGATATTAAAGGAAGTATCAGTACAATAATTGACCACTCAGGAGCAATTGTCAGAACTGACTTTTCTGAAATTGATGGTATGTTAACCCTTAAAGGATATTTATATTCGGTTTTTTATAATTTGATAAGTAATAGTATTAAGTATCGAAATGCTGACATCGATCTGGAAGTAAAAATTTGTAGTTACAGGTCGAAGGGTAAAATAGTTTTGGAATTTACTGACAATGGTACCGGAATAGATTTGGAAAAAAATCAGGAGAACATTTTTGGTTTATACAAGAGATTTCATCAAAATGTTGAAGGCAAGGGAATGGGCTTGTATATGGTTAAATCGCAAATTGAAACTTTGGGTGGAAAAATTAGTGTCACCAGTAAAGTTAATATTGGTACAACGTTTAGAATAGAATTTGATATCCCAACAAATAACCTTTAAAATATAATAGTATGCTACCAGGAAGATTTATTGTTATAGATGATGATCCGATTAATAATCAGTTATGCAAGTTTAATTTGAGAAAAGTTTACCCAGATGTGGATGTTTTATGTTTCGAAGCTCCTGCGGAAGGATTGAAAACGCTAAAATCGCTTACCCCATTTGATACTCCTGAACTTTACAATTGTGTATTGCTTGACATAAATATGCCAGAAATCAATGGTTGGGATTTTTTGGATCGATTCTCTTTATTTGAGCCGAAAGCAAAGGAACAAGTCAAAATATTTATTGTTTCCTCATCTATAGATCCAATTGATGTTAAAAAAGCACAGGATCATCCCTTAGTAGAAAATTACCTTACAAAACCTATTTCCAGGGCTACGTTCATTGCATTTCAGGAAGTTTGAGGTGGGAGGGATTAGGCAAGTTTTGTTTCAGTTTAATTCTTAATCCTGGATGTGAATTATCTAACGGTCAATGATTTTTAATCTTTTTCATTTATTTTTGAGGAATTTACAATTTATTTGTGTTTCCTTAAATGTATCTGAAATGGCGAAAAGATGGTTTGTTGTTTGTTTAGTTTTATTGTTGAAGATACCTACTGTTCAGAGTTCAACCAATTTTGGCGGACTCGATTCGGTGGCTGATTTCAATTGTGATACTACGGTTTTTTATGGCGTAGTGGGTGCCGATGTACACCGATTGCAAAAGGTTGGTACTGTAATTCTTGATATCGGTGTAATTGCTCCCTCCTCTTTTGGTTCGATGTATGGATTGGGTTTTGCCGGCGACTTTATGAACGGAAGTATGAACCGCACTTTTTATGCCACACACCTGGGAAGTACTGAAGTTGCCAAATATACCGGAACTACATGGGTTCCTGTTGCAAATGATTCAAATTTATACCATAACGTTGCCGGATATGGTAACTTTCTTTATTTACAGCATGTTGCTACCAGCTCCGTGATAAACGATCAGTTTATTTCCCGATTAAATTCAAATGGTACCATTACTAAAATATTTACGGATACAACTTTACGATTTACCGTTTCTGATCTGGAAGTCGATTCCGCCGGAAATATTTATTTTTTCCGTGGGCCGGCTATCGGAAATACTACGGAACTCACGGTTATCAATTCGGCCGGTGCTATTATAAATAGTTATACTGCTACTGCATCGTTTAGCAATGTGAGTACTATTTTCGGAATGGTTTTTCTTGGAAAACAACTTTATGTCGGACAGGGAACTACCAATGGCCAGTTGTTTCCTATTATTATTTCCGGAAGTACAGTTAGCCTCGGAACTCCTTTTGACCTGCCAAACAATATTTCTTATAAAGATTTGGATGGCTGTCATGAACAGGTACCATTCACTTCGGGTTTGTCTACTATGATTGATGAATTGGAATGGCGCATTTATCCAAATCCAACAGCAACAGCAATTACAATTAATATTAATATTCCGGTGGAAGCAGCAATTTACAATGTAACCGGATCATTGGTGAAAAGCTTTAATCTCGCCACGTTTGAAAATGTGATCGATTTAAGTGATCTGGATTCCGGCATGTACATTCTCAAAGCTGGCACAAAGTACTCCAGGATCATTAAGTATTGAAAGCAATAAATAAAAAACCGGGACACTTTTGCAGTATCCCGGTTAACTTTTAACTTGAAGCCAGTTGCTCGTTACTCAACACCTTCAGTTCAATTTGAATCAGGTTGTTCAACATATCAGTTACTCTTAGTTGTTTTAAGTAGTCCTGAGAAAATTCGTTGTCAATGCCCATATTACTTCGCTTAGATATTTTCGCCAGCTCATTATTATATTCGGAAATCAATGCATTCAATTCAGTGACTTGCTGTTCTCCATTTTGACTGCCCTCTAAAATTTGCAGAATATAGGTTTCTCCAAGCCAGGCTTGATTTGCTTTGAAATTTTTATCAATCGATTTATATCCAGTTTCCTGTTCAATGATAAATTGCTTTATTGACTCCGACTTCTCAATTAACTTTCTACCCAAAGAATTTGCAGGTGTTGAAACAGGATTGGTCCCCGCTATTTGAATTTGCGTCTGGAGCAATTGTTCGTTTCTCAGAAAGTACTCGGTATTCATGCTATAATATTTGACTGAACCCTGAGGAGAACGGGCAAGTGAAAAGAATAGTCCGCAACCTGCAATCATCAAAATGCTGCTTACAATAGTATTTACTTTTGTTTCCGGATTTCTGATACCTGTTATAAGGTTAACAGGCAGATAAACCAGTAATAGTATTCCCACACTCGTTACGGCCATCATGTTTGCAAATGGCCAATGTTGCAGTTTAAACATTACGCTCATACTAATTAGTATAGCTACTATTGCTCCAACACCGGCAAGAATTTTATCAGTAACATTTTTCTTTTCCTTAACTTTCAATGCAAACATCAATGGAAGGAATACCAAACTAAACCCGACTATTCCGGTTACTATGCCAATTGCAGCTCCTGGTAAGTGTAGGAATTTGAGAATAATTCCT
>CAUJFJ010000051.1 GCA_963169675.1 Bacteroidota bacterium | reverse complement strand
CAATTGCTTATCGCTTTTCAGTCCTACCCTGTTGGCAATTTCTATTCTCGACAAATCCGGATTTTTAAGAAGTTCGCCCGAAATTTCCTTTCGGATAGCTGTGATAAAATCATTCACTGTTATTCCTGTTTCTTTCCGGAAAACTCTGGTAAAATTCCGGTCGCTCATACTGGCAATTTCTGCAAGCTCAGGTAGACTCGTTTTAATATTTATGTGTTGCACTATATAATCCTGAGCTTTGTGAATGCCGGCATGAATGTGTTTCCGGAACTTCAAAAGCTCACTTTGCTGCGATGCATTCCCGTTTCTGCGATTATAAACCACCAGTTCTCTTGCCACTAAATGTGCAAAATGACTTCCTTTCAACTGTTCAATGATATGAAGAGTTAAGTCTATTCCCGATGCTATACCGGCACTGGTATAGATGCTATTTTGTTCAGTAAAAAGTACATTTTCGGCAACCTTTGCCAGGGGATAATTTTGCTGTAATTCGGTAGTCTTTTTAAAATGAGTGGTGCACGGAATGTGATTCAGTAAGCCGGCTTCTGCAAGCACAAATGCACCGGCACAAATACTACATAGATTTACCCCATCTTGATGAAGTTTCCGCAACCATTCAAAAAGTGGTTTGTTCTTTTTAAATGATTTATCTGTCAGGAATGAAGCCTTCGCACCCGGAATAATCAGAAAATCTCCTGTTTTCATTGTTATTTTTGAGAAATGAGGGACTTTTCCAAGCGGTAATCCGGAGGTTGTTACGATTCCTTTTTCCAGACAGCAGTAAGTGATTTCAAAATCTGCTCCATAATCAATGGCTTCATGAATTGCCTGATCGGGTCCGGCAAGGTCAAGAATATGTAAATGAGGCAATAGCAGGAAGACAAATTGAGTTTTCATGACATCCGATTAATATAGCAAATATCGGACTTTAAATTATACTTCAAATGTCAAGAAAAGGACATTTTGAGCCATGGGCAGCGAAGCTGCTGTCATTTGCGGCAGAGCCGCGTCATTAGCAGCAGAGCTGCTGTCATTAGGTCATTTGCGGCAGAGCCGCGTCATTAGCAGCTAAAGCTGCGTCATTGAATAGAGTCATAGGTCATAAGTGATAAGGGAGATTCATCGACAGAAAGAAGTAAGTCCTTGGTCATTTGTCAACAGGTGAAATTCTTTACTTTAAAATTTGAAACCCCATTTATCATTTATCATCTATCATTTATCATCTATCATTTATCATCTATCATTTATCATCTATAATTTTATAAATTTTCCAAATAGATTTCCTTTTTCACCAGAGAACCTGACAAAGTACACACCTGGCTGCAAATGGCTTGCATCAAGTGTGGTTTTAGTTGTTTGATGTTGGAAGTTGGAATTAACTGCACTGCCTCTGATATCGGTTATCGAAATTTCAGTTTTGCCGGAACTGTTTTCGGGGTGATTTATGGTAACTATGTTTTGTGCCGGATTAGGTGTCAGTTGTAACATTGTAACTGAATGATCATCTGTTCCTGATGACAGCTCACAGGCGCAATCTGAGAAATGTCTGATGAAAAGTACTTCACCCGATAATCCGATGCTTTGTGCATTGATGAGATTCCCTGTATTGGTGTTGGCATTAATCAGTTGATGACCAATTCCTGAATAAAAATACTCTTCACTGATTTGATTGATACAACTTCCTCCATTAAATGGTTTGAATACTCCTTGTGTCCAGCCATTCTGACCAACATGAGCAACAGTGCCTGAAACAGGATCGATAGTAGAAAGGTATTTTAGTCCCACTGCAGGATTTGCGGAAGTGCCATATAGTAAATCAGATCCGCATTTCAGCTCCATATGTCCAAAGGTTTCATTTGGTAAGTTAATAATTGATGTATTGTAGATTATTGATCCGGTTGCAATATCGTAACCTAGAATTCCATAGGGAACCTGCACTATATATTGATTAGGTGTTGGTCGAATTACCGCTGAACAGCCTCCACAAAAATTAACTCCCGGCGGCATCGGAGCAATGTAATTGAATGCCCCTGTTGCTGGTTCATAAGCCTGAAAAGAACCTATACCACTCTGAATTAGCAACCCATAAAAGTTTCCGTCACATGGGTTAAACTGCACATATCCAAAATGACTAGACGGTGGTACATTTAAGTTTGTGCTTGCTGTTAAAGTTCCCGTTGCAGCATCAATTGCATATAAAAAAGTGCCAGTGCAAAAATAGTACACTCCATTATCAACATCCACAGTTGCGGAATAGGTGGTTGACATTGATGAGATTGGTAGTGTCAATAAAGTTGTAAAAACATTGGTTGAAATATCATATTTAGCAAAATTGAAATTACCTCCTGTTGGATTATCTATTCCATAAATATAGTTTTGCAATTGTGCACTTGAATATGTGGCCTGAATCAAAGCAAGTAGTAGAATAAGTGCCGTTCTTTTCATGTTGAATTGTTTTAGAGACATAAATTTACTAAAATATTTCTTTGAAAGCAAAGTTTCATATAAATCAGACAGGTAATTTTGCAAAATGTTGCCTGCAACTATACTTTTTTTTGTGGACATTGGATTAAATTTATAAAAGTATTTTTATAAAAAAAGGCCATCAAAAATGATGACCTTTTTATTCAAGCTATTCGATTTTACATCTTCACCAGTTTCAAATACCCTGAGGTATCTGAAATTCGCAACAGATAAATACCCTTATTCCATTGTTTTGTGTCGATCACAATACGGTTTCGGTTTTTGTTTGTGAACTCAGTAATCAATCTTCCGGAAATGTCAGTAACACTAATGATTGCATCAACTGCAAGTGTTCCTGCATCAATAGTTACCTGATCAGTGAAAGGATTCGGTCCAACCTGTACAGCACTTCCATTAATATCAGTTAAACCGACATTGGTAACATTAGCGCAAAATGAAGTATCGGAACAACTGCCTACACTAATCACTACTGCATATTGTCCGTTTGCAGTTGCAGTGAATTGTTGCTGAGTGGCACCTGCAACCGGCTGCAAACTTGTGCAGTTAATCCATTGGTAGGTCATGCCTGCCTGCTGTGCAGTTAATACAGGTCCTGATTGAGAAATTGCTGTATTAATTACAGGAGCAGTAAGCACCAATTGTACAATTGAATCACATCCGCCAGCGAGCGGGAAAGCCTCGAAATAATTTCCCGGTGCAGTTAATGTCTGAGTGCCGAAAACATAAGTGCTTCCGGGACAAATAACATCTGCAATGGTAGTTGAATTAGCAGTGGTAACACCTGCGATCCAGTTTGATGTAGCACCTGCCAATCCAAAACCGCTCAATGTTCCATTGATATTTCCTGAAACATCAGTCAATGTGGTAACTGTTGTATTGGTACCGCCTGCAACACCCTGGTTGAAGCGATAATACAATTCCAAATTAACTGAAGTAGGATCAATAGCACCGTTGATCATGCAATTTATTTCTGCCGGTGTAAGTGATTTACTCCACAAACTAACCTCATCTAATTGTCCGTTAAACCAGAAGCTGGTTCCCTGATACAACAAATTTCCCATGAGGAAATCTTCGAAGCTGTTGGCGATAGTACCGGTGGCAGGAGTTGAACCTGCAACCACACCATTCAAATATAAAGTAAGAGTGGTTCCGTCATAAGTCATTGCAAGATGTTGCCAGGTATTTAAAGTAATACCGCTTGCAACCACATCGTAATTTACACCGGTGCTGTTTCTGAAACGCGCTTCGACATCAGTAGTATTCAAATGCAATATGTAAAAATCGGCGTCTGCATTATTTCTGATTCCGGCAATACCATCGAAATCGGGAAATGAAGGAAATGGATTTTGAGGATTCACCCACATGGTTAATGACATGGCAGTGCTGCCGGCAATTGCAGAAGATCCACCTGAAACTATAACCTGATCATCGATATTATCGAAGAACAAAGCATTCTCAGATTGAGCATTAGCCACTGTTCCCAGGCTAAGCAGGAAGAGGCTTGAAATAAGTAACGTTTTTTTCATGAAGTGCAAAGGATTTAGTGTGTACGAAATTGATTCTCTTTAGCAGACGTAAAAAGTCGGTTTGGAGAAGCACTAAAATACAACTTATTTGACTTCGTAAAATTTTCTTTTTGTAGAAGATTATGGACGGGAATCGACTTCTGGCAAGTGCATTAACCGGATGTTTTTGAGGACCCCGAAGTCGGTAACGACCCGAATTACATAGGTTCCGGCTGCCAATGGGCTCAAATCCAGTTGCTGACCATCCGTTACATTGGGGAATTCCATCACAAGCCGGCCACTGGTCTCGACGATCTGAATATGCATGTTTCCGGCTCCGGCAATGGTAATCAGGTCATTTGATGGGTTCGGGAAAATGCCAATGGCGGTAGGTTGATGATCGGGAAGGGAGGTAATTTCAGTCACCGTAAATTCAATAGAATCAATCGCGCCGGGTGCTATGCCGGGTGTGCAGGGGCTCGGTGACATGCCTGCATCCAGGTTAAAATGAAACCAATAAGTACCTGCTGACAGTGGCGGAATAATAAAAGTGTCGGGTTCCGTGCAAATAAATGTGGCCAGACCCAGGCAGTGCAGAGCATTGGCATAAATGTGATTTCCGTTTACCGAAAATCCTGTTGTTTTATCGTAACAATCGCCTGAAGGAAACGCACACTCCGCAATAATGGTAACCGGATCGTTAAAAGTTGGGTTTGCCGGCGTTACCTGCATCGATAAAATGTATTGTGCCTGAGCAAACGAAGTGGAAGCTAAAAGTAAAATAAGTAGGAAGTAATTCTTTTTCATGGCATTAACAAGTTTATAGGTGTTTGATCATTGAAATTTAACAGAGAGCAAATTTGCTGTCTTTGATGTAGACACACCTCACAGGTTGTTTGCTGCCTGAAATGATAAACCTGAATTTATATTTTTCACGACGAACTGTTAAAATTAATCATTTAACTAAATTTGAACTCAAATCTTTAAAAAAAAATGAACGAAGCCATCCGTCAACTCGAGCCTAAGTCCTTATGGGGATATTTTGCAGATCTTAATGCTGTTCCAAGACCATCCAAAAAAGAACAACGCGTTATTGCATTCATTAAGCAGTTTGGGGAATCATTAAATCTCCCAACCTATGTTGATGAAGTCGGAAATGTAATCATCAAAAAACCTGCCTCTAAAGGTATGGAAGGTCGTAAAACTGTTGTGCTTCAAAGTCACCTTGATATGGTGCACCAAAAAAATTCAG
>CAUJFJ010000050.1 GCA_963169675.1 Bacteroidota bacterium | reverse complement strand
TAAAGACTAGAAGGGTGCCAAGTTCACCCTGCTGTTTAATTTCAAATTTATTAACAACTTAAGAAGTTATCAACCCCCCTAGAACCCCCATTTCAAAAACAATATTTTTTTGTTTAAACATTCCTTTGAAGGTCCAAAGGATGGGTGCCTTGAGCTTGTCGAAAGGTGGTGATTTGATGATGGGGTACTTGTTAAAAAGATGTGACTGCACAATAGTGTCAAGTGGCAAGTAACAAGCGCTGCCCTGAGCAGAGTCGAAGGGTAGCTAGTGGTGTGTCTTTGTAAAAAGGTGTGACTGCAACTGTCAGTAATAAGTGACTAGTGACCAGTGATAAGTGTTACTCTGAGTCCGCCGGCCATTTATCATCTATAATTTATCATTCAATCGACAATTTTTTCTGCGCAGAAAAAATTGTCAATTGATAAAAATCAGTTTTTGGTCCTGACAAATGTCATTTTCCTGGTTTTAAAGCTGCTTTATTTTTGATTTTCAATTGACAATTATTGGTTCATAAATAAATCAAAAAAGATGAATAAGAAATTCGCAGCCACCATTCTTGCAATAGTAGTTATTGCTTTCCCCTTCCGCAGAGCATTTTTATCTGAAGAAGCCCCCGGAATTATGCTGATGTTATCGTTTTTAGCAACTGTAGCCGGCATCATTTTATTTTATTACCTGACACTGGAAAAGTCGAGGGAGTAAATTAGTAATCAGTTAGCAGTATTCAGTGATCAGTGAGTAGTGATCAGTGTTTTGCAGGTAAATTTCAAGATTTCGATTTTCACTTGTGATACTTTGAGTGTTCATTGATAAGTGCAGGACTGAGTCCGCCGACTGGCGGATCGAGGGATTTAAATTTGCAGCCTTCCACATCTCCCAACTTAACTGATGGCTTACACTGCTGTCAAGGTGCGAGATCGTTGCTTTTGTCACTATAATATTTCTCTTTTCACATGTAATTCATAGAGTTTTCAGATATCTCTGATAAGTTATGCTGCGCTTCGAAATGAAATTTGTGCTGAAAAAAAGTTTCCGTTGGATATGCGACCCCTTCAGGGTCGTTCACATTTAAGTCACATCTATGTTATGTGGTGCGACCCCTTCAGGGTCGTAGGGAATTGGACTCTGTTGCAGCTTATGATTATTAATTTGAATGTTTCTGCTCAGCAATTGGAGCTGTTCTTAAAAAATGATTGTTGCGGAATTAAAAGTGATAAACGCAGAATTAAAATTTAATTACGGTATTTGCTATTTATTCAGAGTTCAGTGTTTTTCACTTTTAATTTTTTAAGAAATATTTTTTACCTATAGATATTAGTGCTTAGGAAAATCTCTTTTCGTCCTCAAAATGATTTATTTAAGATTCACTAACAAGAATTTAATTGTGAAGAATGGCATTTCAGTTGAATCCCGAATTTTTTCTGAGCAGAATCAATCTATCATCTATCATTTATCATCTATCATTGTAACGAAATTTACTTCTGAGCAGGAACAAACATCCAACAAAAAACCCCGCTATGAGGCGGGGTCCAAAAACCAACTTTAAAACGATCGCCCGGGAATGGGGGATTGTATCGGGAGTGCTATTCCTTTACTTCAAATGGCTGAGTTGACTCAGCTATTCTCTTTTGGTAAAGTAATACAGCGACTGTAATCAGGGTAACGGGGAGTATTAAAAGCAACATTTCTTTTTGTTTATGGAGCAAATTTACATCAGCATTTCAAGCAAATCGAAGAAATTTGACAAACGTGCGGTTTTTCAGGGTAAACGTATGTGGTAACTTAGTAAATGCCTTTTAGTGGTTGTTCCCGGTTCCCCGTTTGTGGAATTCGAATGTTTGTAAGTGACAGATAAACAGAGGATTATACCACTAATTGTTATTTATGGCAATTTACTCAGACGAATGCTCAAAAAGTAGGTTCTTGGGCGACCCGGACCATACATGTAGTTGGAATCGCGATTGGGACCGGAATCAAAATCCTGCTGAAAGGCATTGGTAATGTTTTGTATTCCTGCACCCAATTTAAATTGTAATGCCCTGGCAGTGAAGATGCCCGTATATTCTATTTTGAAATTTAATTCTAAGAAATCCCGGGTCTGAACCAACTCATCTTTCAAAACTCCCGGAGCACCGGCAAAATGCGGTGCCAGCATGGTTCCCGTATAAATTCCGGAAACTCCGGTTTTTAATTTTTTAAAGGGTTGTAGTGTAAGTGAGAAATAGCCATACACTTCCGGAGTGCGTAAAAAAGATTTTGTACCTGGTACTTCATTCGACCAGAATATAGATGATTGATACCGGCTTTTTTGAACAGTCAATCCTGCATCGCCTTCGATTTTATAATTGTAATTTCCACGAACTTCAAATGTTGCCCCTTGTACTATTGCACCATCACCATTCGTCCTGAATAATGCTGTTTCCTGCTGCGATGATTCTATTTCTTCCAAAATAAAAGTATTAGCAAGTGATGTATAAAAAGAACTAACGGTGAAGCCATATATGTAATTGGAAGTTCCATGGTTGTAATCGATCGAGCCCGAGTAGCTGACCGATTTTTCCGGAATGAGATTGGGGTCAATAGTAGTTAATGCAATTCCGCCACCTGAAAAAGCAATGTGCAGATCGCTGTCGAATGCCTGCGGCGCCCTGAATCCGGTTGAACCGGAAATGCGAAATTGCAGACGCGAAGTGATTTTATAGAGCAGGTTAATACGCGGACTGACTACCAGTTCATCCGAAAGATTGTGAGTGGAAATTCTTACTCCGGAAATAAGATTAATTTTTCGATGCAGATCCCAGTCACTTTGCAGATAGGTGCCGGTCTGAAATGTTTTCTGATCAATAAGGTAATTATAGGCCGGAATTTTATCCAGAATATCATCTTTCTGGAATTCAAATCCCAGACTTATTTTGTTTTTACCGGAAATAAAATTCAACACATCATGACTGAGCTGCGCACCACCGACTATGGTATGATTATTTGTGATACCGTATCCATCAGAACCAAAAGTTCCTGTGTAATGTTTACGATCGGTAATTTGAGCTCCGGTATAAACGGATAGTGAAGTACGCTTTTCATAAAAATCATGGGTGAAGTCGATATTTGCAGCACCTATTTTTGCATCTCTGAATTCCGATTGTTGCCTATTGTGCGGCTCCCGGTTTAGTTGATCCCCGCCGTTGCGTATTTCATGTATTCCGTTCAGACTTAAACGGATTTTCGAATCAGTTGATGTGCGATGAAAGAAATTTACCGATGCAGCAGTGTTTTCAAGTGATGCCAGCTCAGAAAAACCATCTCCATTGGCATCCCAGGCTTGTCGGTCGCGGCGCGAGACAATCATGTTGGCACCCGACTTTTTGTTTTTACTCACAAGCGATGCATATAAATCGTGTTGCAAATCGTTGGTGTTTTTTTCGATCACAGAATAAGTCGATCCAATTTCATAACTATTGTCAACCGGATCTTTGGTAATGATATTAATTACACCTGCAATTGCATTCGATCCATATAGTGCCGAGCCACCACCTTTCACAATTTCAACACGATCGATCATGGCTGCAGGGAGTTGTTCTAAACCATACAATCCTGCCAAAGAAGAAAACAACGGTCTGCTGTTTATCAATATCTGCGAATACGAACCTCCCATGCCGTTCATCCGAACCTGTGAATAGTTACAGGTCTGGCAATCCTTTTCAATGCGTATTCCCGGTTGGTAATTTAGTGCCTCCGACAAATTAAGTGATTGAGTCGATTGCATGGCAGCAGCACTCAGAATATTGACTGGCACTGCAACATCAATCCGCCTTTTTTCTGTTCGTGTTCCCGTTACAACTACTTCATTGAGTAATTCAGGCAGCGGTCTGATCTCTATTTTAATGGTAATGGATGGTCGTTCAACTAAAATGGTAATCTTTTTTACTACTGTTTCATATCCTACAAAAGATGCCTTCAAATGATATGTGCCGGAAGGAATGTTGGTGATTGAAAATTTCCCCTGTTCATCGGTTGTGCTGCCCGTTGCAAGTTCCGTAATTCCTATATTGACAAAAGGAACCGGCTTACCTTCCGATAAAATTTCACCGGTGATAGTCCCGGGATGCTGTTGAGCAAACAGGATGCAGGGAGCAAACAATGCAATGATGGCGATTAGTACACAGAATCTCATACGGGCATAACAATAACTCTAATTTAAAGTTTAGGTAAAGGTAATAAAAATGTTAGATTAGTCTAAATATTATGTTTCATTTAAATAAGTATCTTTGCTGAAATGAAGAATTCATTCACGGAAGAGAACTATTTGAAGGCGATTTATAAATTGTCGGAGCGTGACGAGCTGGTAACCACCACCGACATTGCCACTATGTTGGATATCAGGGCGGCAACGGTCACGGATATGCTTAAAAAGCTGGCAGTGAAGAAGTTAATTCGTTATGAACGTTATAAAGGGCTGTCTTTGACTGAAAAAGGTCGTGCAATTGGGGTTAAAATCATCCGCAAACACCGGTTATGGGAGCTCTTTTTGGTGCAGAAAATGAAATTTAGGTGGGATGAAGTGCATGAGATTGCTGAGCAATTGGAGCACATTCAAAGTGATGAACTCATTAACCGCCTTGATGAAATGTTAGGTTTCCCTAAAGCCGATCCGCATGGTGATCCCATCCCCGATAAAAACGGCGTTTTTGGTAAAACCCGCACCATCCCTTTAAATCAGGTAAAGCCCAAAGTTGTTTCGGTTGTTGCCGGTGTAATTGAAAACAGCAATACATTTTTGCAGTATCTCGATAAAATCGGGATCGCCATTGGTGATAAAATTACCATTCATGCCATCGAAGCCTACGACCAATCGCATCGCATTTCTGTGAATCAGGGCAAAGAAGTTTTTATCAGCGAAAGTGTAGCCAAAAATATTTTGGTAGTGGGGAAGTAAATCAAAATTATTTCTTATTTTTGATCTGAATTAAGGAGTATTTTTATTCTGTTAAAGCCGTTTTTACATGGCTGCAAAACATTTTTAATAATTTTCATATGAATAATTTCGGAGGCGATTGGACTAAAGTTAAGATTGAAATTCTTGTCGAGTACGCAAAGGCATATTTGACTATCATGAATTCAAGAAGGTATTTTGAATTGATGTATTTTGATGGGTTTGCAGGAAGTGGATTTATTGTAAAAGATAAGAAAATACAGGTTGAAACAACAGTTGGAGCTGCGAGAAGGATTATCGAAATTTCGAGTCCCCGATCCTTTGATCACTACTATTTCGTTGAGAAGGATATTGACAATTTTAAATTGTTAGAAGCAAATACTAAAACTGCATTTCCCGACAAGAA
>CAUJFJ010000049.1 GCA_963169675.1 Bacteroidota bacterium | reverse complement strand
GATAGCTATCGGGATGGCTAGAGCGTCCCGCCATAGCGGGAAGGTCACCCTTCAAGTTCTTTAAAATAATAAGTCAGAAACAAAAATGGGGAATTAGCTCAGCTGGCTAGAGCGCTTGCATGGCATGCAAGAGGTCACCGGTTCGACTCCGGTATTCTCCACAAATATTTCCTAACCCTTTCCTTTTAAAATCGGAAAGGTCATCGGTTCCCCCGATAGCTATCGGGGTCCGGTATTCTCCACAAATATTTCCTTGGTGTGAGCTGAGGCATATCGGCAAGTTCTTTCGTCACTCAAGCCTCACAGAGTTTCATATGTAATAGCTCAGGGAATTTTTCTTTAATATCACTAGTGCAAATGGGTCATAAACTAAGATGAGAGAAAGAATAATTATAAAATAATAAAGATTATTCAGACGGTTGAAAATTCTTGAACCTCTGTTTTTGGAAGTTATTTCTTCACTCAGTGCATTCTATGTCAGTTTTTAATCCTTCAACTACACTTAGTGCGGCGCTTGCCCCTTGTCACAAAATGTTTGGTGGTCGAGACACATGCAATGAATAGGTGTTTGGTGATGGAGACGCATGCATTGGATAGGTGTTTTGTGATGGAGACGCATGCAATGCGTCTCTACAATAATTCGGCGTCGCTCAGGGCTGCGCGTGTCAATTAAATGTTTGGTGGGAGACGCTTGCAATGGATAGGTGTTTTGTGATGGAAACGCATGCAATGCGTCTCTACAATAATTCGGCGTCGCTCAGGGCTGCGCGTGTCAATTAAATGTTTGGTGGGAGACGCATGCAATGCGTCTCTACACAATTTGCCACCCCTCGGCTCCGCTCCGGGCGGCACTTGCAACTTGTCACTTGCAACTTGTCACTTGTCACTTGTCACTGTTACTTCACCGCCACATAAAATAAATCAAAACAATCATCCGTAGCTTCCTGCACACTGTAGTCTTCCATTTTTATATCAGAGACTAAAGACGTATTCGATTGCAGCAATTTGCGGCGATTCATGCGATTGAGAATGTCGTATGGAATTTGCAACAGTTGTCGTGGTAAACGATATTGCAGATTGAAAATATCGAAACGGGTAATTTTTTCTACCGATGCTCTGTTCTTACGATAGTACTCCATAATTTTTTCATTGCCTGCTACTCCCCTTTTCTGAACTGCGGAAAAAGATTTCTTTAGCAACTGCTCCAATTCAGCAATGGTATACTCGCGAATGTGCCAGGGATTTCTTGTAATCGACATTTTAATATTCGGAGTGGTAACAATTAATTTTCCACCCGGCTTCAAAACCCGGTGAATTTCACTCACAAATTTATTGTCATCCTGAATGTGTTCAATCACCTGAAAAGTAATTACAAAATCAAATGAATTATCTGCAAGCCCTTTTAGAGGAGGAACATCCATTTGCATGAACTTGATATTAGGCAAAGTTTTTATATGCTCCAAAACGGATGCATCCTCAAATTTATCAATTGTAATAAATTCCGTTACATTCGGACTAACCACATCAATTCCATAACCACTTCCTGTTCCAATTTCAAGCACTCTGCCTGAAACAAGTTTTGCCGCCTCCACATAGGCTAGTAAGGAACGCTGAAATACGTAATTGTCTGAAAGATCTTTGTGCGATACACGTTCCGCTGTTTGAAGCATTTGTCGGTTTTATTTGAACTTAATAGAAGCTCAAAAATAGCCATAATTGTGGGGATGGCAAAAAACAGGTTGATGTTAAAAAAACATACTGTTGAATTATTGTCAAAATAAAGGGTGAAAATATGCTGACTAAACTTAATTAATTGATTATCATCTGATTAATTCTAATTCATTTTGGTAAAAAATTAGGAACTCCAATATGGTTCTCATACATTTGATTGACCTAACCACTTATAATATGGCTTACCGTAAATTCATTTTTGTCGCAGTATCAATAGTAATTCACTTTTTGACAAACTTGGATAATACAGCCAACGCACAACTTTTATGTACCGATTCATGCAGCGTGGCCGGAGCGGAACTGGTGGTTAATGGGGATTTTGCATTACAAATTCAGAATAGTGCTTACACTACATCTACACCCTTTCAAATACCCATATGGGCTCCTGCAACTCTATTATCATTCGGCCAATATACAATAACCAATAATCCAATTATTCACAACGTTGAATGGGGAGGAACTGATCATACATCCGGCGGAGGAACCTATTTTTTAGTATGTGATGGCATCACCGGAACACAAACTTCCGGTTGGGGACAAGCTGTCAACATCAGTGCATATGCACCAAATACCAATTTTGTATTCTCCGCATGGGTCAACAACAGCATTAGGACCACATTTAACTGGCAAGATCCTGCCATGCAATTGAGGGTGAACGGAACTTTACTCTTACCTGCATCGGTTGTATTGCCCGAAACGCCTGATGTGTGGGTCCTTATTGAGGGAACCTGGAACTCCGGCCCTACTCCACCAGCCTCAGTAACTATTGAAGTAGTTTCCACAAGCACAGCCTCAATAGGAAATGACTTTGCCATCGATGATATTTCATTCAGAGCATGTTTGTCGGGTGGCACAGGTACCCTTTCAGTTGGACCAGATGCAACCATATGCGCCAACGATTCCATTCAACTGAATGCAATTTCGAATTCATCGATTATTCAATGGACACCATCATACGGACTTAGCTCAACAACAATTTTTAATCCTATAGCATCACCTGATACTACCACTACGTACATTATTGTCTCAGGTGCCGGCACTCCCTGCGAAGCCACCGATACGCTAACGGTGTTTGTAAATACAACTTCAGCTATAGCAGCATTCCAGTATACTCTAGATAGTTGTACCAACAACGTAGTATTTCAAAATTTATCAGGTAGTGGGTTCACCTATTTTTGGGATTTCGGAGATGGAACACTGGCAACACTCGAAAATCCATCTTACACATTTCCGGCAGCCGGGACTTACATGGTATCATTGACAGTTTCTGATTCTTGCGGCAGCAGTACCACTATGCAGCCGGTGAATGTCGGCAATGCATTGGGAGCGCTTTCACAATTTACATATACAATTGACAGTTGCACCAACGAAGTAACATTCATCAATCAATCTCTGAACTCCAATAATTTCAATTGGTATTTTGGTGATGGATCTGTATCAACAGCAAGTAACCCGGTATATATCTATTCAAGTAGTGGCAATTATACCATTTCACTTGTTGCTAACAATGCTTGCGGAGCAGATTCAATTGCAATACCTATTACAATTCAACCAACTGTAGTTTCAACTGCTCTGTTCAATTATACACAGGATAGTTGCTCAAATACAATTAATTTCACAAATCAAAGCAACAACAGCATTTCTTATTTATGGGATTTTGGCGATGGCACTACAACAACAGACAATAACCCCTCGCATAGCTACAGTTCATCAGGAATTTACAATGTGTTACTGACTTCAAATGGTGTATGCAATACCGATACACAATCCATTTCCATAAATGTTAATGTACCGATACAGGCTGTCGCTGCATTTACAATTACAACAAACACATGTGGTGACAGCATTTCTATAGTAAATTCATCAACAGGTTATACCAGTTTACTGTGGGATTTTGGTGATGGGAATACATCATATCAAAACAATCCGGTACATGTATATGCTACGCCGGGAAATTATCAAATACAACTTTTTGTTGCCAATAGCTGCAATGATAGTTTGCAATCAATAAATGTTACGGTACCGGAAAATACAATTAATGGAACGGCAAACATTAATTCTGTTACTTGCAATACTATTCAATTGCAAAATCAAATTACAAATGCAACTAATTACTCGTGGACTTTTGGTGATGGAAGTTTTTCGATTGTTCCATCTCCGAATCATACTTATGCTGCTCCTGGAAATTATATTATTACCTTATATGCTTCCAATAGTTGTGCAGATACAATCATTAGCATCCCGGTTACTATCAATGATAATAGTATTACAGGAAATATTTCAATTAATCAGGATTCCTGCAACTTAACCATTAACTATTTATCTCAAATTAGTAATGCTACCAATTTTTCCTGGGATTTTGGTGATGGCAATTCTGCGACCGGGACTTCAGGAACACATAATTATGGAACCTCAGGAAACTATACAGTTACTTTAACAGCAACGAATGCGTGCACAACAACTGAATTGACAACTATTGTAAATGCGGAAATGATGCAACTTCCAGAACTATTTCCTGTGCTTGCCCTCGACACATGCTTACAGCAATTATTTTTCAATCACATCTCAACCAATGTATATGATCAAAATTGGAATTTTGGAGATGGATTGAGTACCACTGAACAATCAGGGGAACATATTTATGCCAATCCGGGCAGCTACGAACTTACATTTTCAGTAAACAATTCTATCGGTTGTAAACTCGATACAACCTTTACTATTGAAATCCCCGGTGCTTCTTCAACTATATTCATTCCAAATATATTTACTCCTAACAATGATGGATTTAATGACGTCTTTGAAGTTGGTTCTGCAGGAGCATGTGCTGTTGAACAAATCACAATCTTTAACAGATGGGGTAATAAAATATTTGAAACATTCGGCCAATACTGGGATGGTAAATCAAATGGCAATCTGGTTCCTTCTGGTGTCTATTTTTATGCAATCATAATTGGAAGCAAATCCTATAAAGGAACTATTACACTCACCTATTAAAGATGATTTCTGAAATTCATCTTAGCTTACCTTATTTATTGTAATATTAAATGTCCCATTCTTCGTCGCACCGTAAACCCTGGTCCATAGCAGCAAATAGCCTTCTGTTCCGCGTGCTGCCGTGATATCTCCCAGATCTATGTGCTGATTGCTATTCCAGCCAAAATCATTGAGTATGGCCATTACTTTTGCTTTCGAATCGATATCATTTCCACAAATAAAATTAATATGATTATTTCCGGGAATCAATTCGGGATTCAGCATCAATCCACACCACATGGTGTTCAGCGTTTTCACAACTTTAGCTTCCGGCAATAATTGTTGAATTGCTTCTCCCAACGAATTGTTATTGTTTAATCCTGTCAACAATGTTGGCGGAAATCCCTTTGAAAAATCGAGTGGGTTTGAAATATCCATTACAATTTTGCCGCTAAAGCGGGATAGATCACAAATCTTTAAAACATCAAGTGTGTGATTGCCATTTAAGGCGTTTATAATTATTGTCCCCTCCTGAACAGCTTCCTGAAATGATTTCACTTCTATGCCCTGTTGTGATTTAAACCAGTCACCGAAAGAATTTTCACCTGCCCGTGACAATGTCTCATCGGGATTACGTGTTCCGATTATTACCTGATAACCTTTTGCACTAAATTTCGCCGCAAGAGTCCTTCCTACAGTTCCTGTTCCTAATATTGAAATAGTTGTTTTCATGATCTACTATATTATTTATAGTTGCAAACTTAAATATAGTGAAATATATTTGCAAGAACTATCATTTTTGATAGGTTAAAATAATTCTGTATGAGAATCAAAGACAAGGAAGTAGTCATTAAATTAAAAGGACAAAACTACCATTGTGCTATGGATGTAACGATGGATTTCATCGGTGGTAAATGGAAAACAATTGTATTGTGGTATCTGCGAAACGACAAAAAACGGTTTGCAGAAATACGGAAACTGGTGCCTCAGATGACAGAACGTATGTTATCCATAACACTCAAGCAATTGGAGGCAGATGGCTTGATAATCAGGAAAGTATATACTTCAAAACCACCTTTAAAAGTTGAATATTCGTTAAGTGAATTCGGCAAAACCCTTATTCCATTGTTAAATGCAGTAGCCAAATGGGGGCGTGAACTGGCAGAAACGGAAGGGAAGATTGTGGAAGTGAAGTAGCTTCAAAACCACCATTTTGGTGAAAAATGCCGAATTCTCAAAAATTTCAACTGAATACTCAAAACTCTCAAAGGGAAATTGATAAGGCTTGCATTTTTGCTTAAAATTAAAAAACATGAAAAAGCTACTACAAATCGCAATCTTATTAATTCTCTCAGGTACTGTGCATGCACAGACTATGTCATGGATTAAACAACTGAACGAAGAAGAAAATTTTGTTGCTGCCGGAGCAACAAAATATTTTACTGTTTCAAAAACACCTTATAATAACAGAACCTATACGGTGCGATCATTTAATTCAAGTGGAACCGAACTGCTGGCAACAACGATCTTTCCAAACTCCGAATACACGGCAATGACTATAGTGAAAATTCTTGCAACACCTTCTGATGAATTATATATTCTGGGGAATATCTATTCGGGGACAACAACTAATTCCGTAATCATAAAGTTGAGTAGCAACCTGCTTCAGCCCTGGATGCAGGAAATCTCGCAAGGTTACAGAACTTATGCTCATGATCTTGCAGTTAAAGGTTCCAATATCATTGTTCTCACAGCAATTTATCCAACTGCATCTCTAACAAATGGTACAAGGGCAGGCCTAACATCATTTAATATGTTGAATGGAACTGTGACACAATCGACACAGCCCACATTCGATTTTTCTCCCGAAAAAATGGCAGTAGATGGCAGTTTAAATGTATATGTCTGCGGCGGATCAACTTTAACTAATAATCAAGGACGTCTTGTAAAATTCAATTCTGCACTCGCTATATCCTGGAATTTCCTTATTGCACTATCAACCAATACTATTCAAAATAGTCGATTCTTGTTTGTACAAGTTGATGCAACAGGTAATGTCTATGTCGGAGGAAACAGTTTCAACACAGCTTATAATGTAATTAGGCACCAAATAAGGAAATTTTCCCCTGGAGGAACTCAGCTATCAATGTATACCTCATCGAATACCACCACGTATGATCATATTAAGGAAATGAAGCTAAACATTTCAGGGCAATTAGTCTTTGCTGTGCGAATGGCCGTGATTCCAAGTTCAATCGCTAATTATGGAATATACAAACTTTCCACCGCCACACCTTTAACACTTCAAAACTCTTTCAATACATCCGGCTATTGGCCAAGCACTAGTCAACTTGTAGTAACAGGGCTTGAAGTAACCCAAGGTGGTGCAGTATTTATGACTGGAAAACGTAGTGGAACGACTAATCTAACTACCAATTACCTTTCATTAAAACTTAAAAGCAACTGGACTTATGATTTCTCTGAACAATATAATGGAGGTAGATGCAACAGTGTAGTAAAAGCAATTCTGGGACCATTCCCCAACGATGAATTCGTTACCACCGGAGTTATTGGCAATATAAATATGCTGATTAAATATACCGGAGTTGCACCAAAACTAACTCCTGATTCAGAGCCTTCCCCAGTAGCTGAAATCACAAAAATGACTTGCTATCCAAATCCTGCCAACTCTTTTATTACTATAGCAGGCATAACCGACATGACCGGAATTAATTTAATTGATATGTCCGGAAAGCAACATGCTATTCAAACAATGGAATCAAATTCTGATGGCTCTACCTACAACATCAAAATTGATGTCACTCAATTAGCCAA
>CAUJFJ010000048.1 GCA_963169675.1 Bacteroidota bacterium | reverse complement strand
CATGTATTAGTCAATAAAAACCCCAACGCAAGCATCTCAGCCGGAGGCCCAACAACTTTCTGCGCCGGTGGAAGTGTAATTTTAACAGAAGTTGCTGTTGCAGGATGTACCTACCAATGGTATAAAGGCGCATCACCAATTGCAGGTGCTACAGCATTAACATATACTGCAACTACATCAGGTAATTATAAATGTCGTGTTACCAAAGCGGCAACAGGATGTTTTAAAAATTCAAATGTTATTGCGGTGAGTGTGCCTTGTAAAGAAGGTGATGAATTATTAACAGAAAACAATAATTTCACCATTTATCCCAACCCAAACAACGGTACATTTGCTATTTCGGATTTTGACTTTGTTAATCAGTCTTGTCAAATTGAAATTTACAATGCCATCGGCCAGCAAATTTATATCCTGGAAATAGCTACAACACAAAACGCGATTGAAGTTCAACTTTCTAATATTGCTTCAGGAATTTATATCATCAAAATTAGAAGCGGAGGCAATGTGACTGAGCAAAAATTAATTATTGAATAAGGTCTATTACAAGATATATGGCAAAGATTAGGATTATGAATGAACGTTCATTAATAACTGGAAACATACGTTTTTTATAAATAGAACCCCAATTAACAGGTTTATTCACTGAGTGAAACCGGTATTTCACACAATAATTCAGTCATTTCAGCCTAGTTAATTTGAAATTTTAGGAAATTGATTTTAATTTTAATAAAAATACACCCTATGAAAAGTTTTGCATTTTTTTTCGCCATTATAACCGCACAGCTACTTTCAGCCCAGATTCCATACATTGAATGGCAGAAAACCATTGGTGGGGAAAGGTCGGATAGATTAGTGAAAAGTATTCAGACAAATGATGGCGGGTATTTATTAGCCGGTTATTCCGATTCCGACAGTTCATCGCAAAAAACAGAAGATGCCATAGGAATTGGATTCAATGTTTTTGATGAATATGATTGGGTGACTTACCACTACGAGTATGTAGATATTTGGTTAGTGAAATTGGATGCCGAAGGAAACATAGAATGGGAAAATACTATCGGTGGTGACAGAGATGACTTTTTAAGTGCCATGATACAAACTGCAGATGGTGGTTACCTACTAGCCGCTAATTCAGAATCGGATATTTCCGGCGACAAAACTGAAGACTGCTGGGCACCATATTTAAATTCTACCGATTATTGGATAATCAAATTAGATGCTGAAGGAACAATTGTTTGGCAAAATACAATTGGTGGAGAATATAAAGATTGGATTACTTCAATCAATCAAACAGCCGATGGTGGTTATATTTTAGGAGGACTGTCACGTTCACCCATTACAGGTGATAAAACTGAAGCAGCATTTTGTGGTGGTGAAGACCTATGGATAATTAAAATAACTTCAATTGGCACAATTCAGTGGCAAAATACTATTGGCGGATGTTCGACCGACAATGTAAGTTATATAGAGCAAACATCCGATGGTGGGTATATAGTTGGTGCCACATCGTATTCCGGAATATATGGTGATAAAACGGAAATCTGTTACGGGAATTCTGATTATTGGATACTTAAACTAAGTCCAATTGGAACTATCGTATGGCAGAATACGATTGGTGGAAATCACTATGATAATCTGCATGTAATTCATCAGTTGACCGATGGCAGTTTTATTGTTGGCGGTAATTCAGGATCAGATCTTTCTTTCGACAAAACGGAGGCAAATATTGGGAGTAACGACTTTTGGATTTTAAAATTGACATCAACAGGCTCCATCATTTGGCAGAATACTATTGGAGGAATTAGTTATGAAAATTTGTCAAACATTCAGCCCGCTCCAGATGGTGGTTATTTTGTAATTGGTTCATCCAGTTCGGGTATATCTGGAGATAAAACAATTAGTAATTTCGATGTTTATGCAACAGCTGATTATTGGGTTCTTAAATTAGATGCACTTGGTAATATTGAATGGCAATCTGCTTATGGTGGCAATGAAGATGACTACCCCGCAGATATCCAATTGACTGATGATGGGGGATTTATTTTATCCGGGTTTTCCTATTCACCGCTTTCCGGAAATAAAACAGAAGCTTCACTAGGCGAAGAAGATTATTGGTTTATAAAGTTATCACCGGAATGTTATGCCTCACCTGAAATTTGTAATGTTATCGACGATAATTGCAACGGATTAATTGACGATGATATAATTGAAACAATAACAATTATCGCTACAGGGCCAGCTGAATTTTGTCAGGGCGGTAGTGTTTTATTAAATGCTACTTATTCAGGAACTACATTGCAATGGCAAAAAAATGGCATCAATATTCCAGGCGCAACAACTGCATCCTACACTGCTACTACTAAAGGGAATTATTCGTGTACAACCACCAGCGATTGCGGTATGGCTACTTCTGATATTATTTTTGTTAACGTCTTCAAAAATCCAAAAGCTATTATTGAGGCAGGAGGACCAACTACATTTTGTATGGGAGGAAGTGTAACGCTTAATGTGTCTCCTGTTGCAGGATCTACTTATCAGTGGTACAAAAATGCAATCGTAATTCCAGGTGCAACAACAACGAGTTACTTGGCAACAACAGCAGGAATTTATAAATGTCGGGTTACTAAAATCGCTAGCGGATGTTTTAAAAATTCAGCGGGCATTACAGTAAGTATTCCGTGTAAAGAAGGGGATGAGTCACCCTATAACAATACACTTAATATACTGCCAAATCCTAACAACGGTACATTCAACATCTCAATAAACGACAATGTTTTACTTGACGAGGAACAAATAATACAACTCGAAATTTACACCGTAACCGGTCAACTCACATTAACAAAGGAATTAGACCCAAATCAAAATGTTTTCGAAATCAATTTGCCTGATATTTCCGCAGGTATATATATCGCTAAAGTAATAGCAGGGACACGAATTTATGAGGAAAAATTAATTATTGAATAGGCGAAGTTCAAATCATTTAGTTAATAAAAATTACATATGAATGAACGTTCATTCATATGTTCAATTCGTATCCTTTAACAAAATGGTTGCATTACTTCACTAACTCAAATAGCCATTTCACTCAAAAAAACGGCCATTTCACCCAAAATGGCTATGAAATTCATATGTTTTGATGTAGATTGCTCACAAATGCACACTTTGGAAAATCCGGCCGGTAACCCAGTTCTATTTATCAAATCTCTGTTGATTTGGTCCCGGAACCTCATTCCGATTTTAAATTTTAATACACACTTAACACATGATCAGCAATGAAAATTAAACTTACATTTTTTATCTGCCTTTTATCTTCCTGGTCAATGGTTTTTGCCCAACTCCCGGAAGTATTGTTTGAAAATAGTTTTGGTGGTTCTAAAGACGAAAACTTTGATAATATCCAGAAAACTTCCGATGGTGGTTACATTGTTGGCGGTAATACTTATTCCACAGATGGTGACATTACCGATCATCATGGCACTGCTGCGTACGACGATGTATGGATATTTAAACTGGATGCTAATTTTGATTTAGTGTGGGCAAAGTCTTATGGTGGTGCTTCGTACGACAGATTATTTTTTGTAGAAGAAACTGCCGATGGCAATTTTATGGTAGGTGCAACTACTAAATCTATTAATGGTGATGTATCAGAAAGTTTTGGTGATTATGATTATTGGGTTTTCAAAATTGATGCCGACGGAAATTTATTATGGGAAAAATCATTTGGTGGCTCTTTATACGATTATCTGTTGCATTTACGAGTTACTGCTGATGGCGGATGCATCGTTATAGGTGAAACCGAATCGACTGATGGCCATGTAATTGGGCATGATCCAACCCATGATACAGATGGTTGGGTGCTGAAATTAAATAGTATCGGTGAAATTGAATGGCAAAAATGTTTTGGCGGCACAGGAAAAGACCAGCTAAGGGATGTCACAATTACCAATGATGGTGGTTATTTATTTACCGGACAAACTTTTTCAAATGATTTTGATGTTGCCGGTAATCACGGAGGTGGTGATATTTGGATTATTAAAATGGATAATGTTGGCAATATTTTATGGCAAAAATGTCTGGGTGGAACAGAATCGGAGAATTCCGATTACACCATTGAAACTTCTGATGGCGGATATATGACTATTGGGACTTCAAAATCAAAAAATGGTGATGTGTCAGAACATTATGGGTCCGCTGAAAGACAAGATGCATGGTTAGTTAAAATGGATAGCCTGCGTAATATTGAATGGGAAAAAAATTATGGTGGCAGCAGCTACGATAATGGTGAAGAAATTATTGAATTAGTTGATGGTGGATTTATAATGATAAATTCAACAAGTTCTTTAGGGGGTGATGTATTGATGAATCACGGTGATTATGATGGCTGGCTGGTAAGAATTGATAACGTTGGTAACATACTTTGGCAAACCTCAACAGGTGGAACCAAAGATGATTATTTTACTGACTTTTTTATTCAGGAAGATGGTAGCTACGTGCTTGCAGGAGGTTCATCGTCAGAAGATGGCGATGTTGGGTTTAACAACGGTAAATTGGATACCTGGGTGGTGAAATTGTCTCCGGCTTGTTACGATTTATTGGAAATTTGTAACACACTCGATGATAATTGCAACGGTCTTATTGATGAAGGAATTACTGAAACAATAACTATCTCCGCTGGGGGACCAATTACTTTTTGTCAGGGTGGGAATGTTTTATTAACTGCAACTTATTCTGGCACTTCAGTTCAATGGAAAAAAAATGGAACAAATATTCCCGGAGCAACTGGACCTACTTATACTGTTACAACAAAAGGGAATTATACCTGTGTAACAACTAGCGATTGCGGTTCAGTAGAATCAACACCAATTTTTGTAAACGTAATTAAAAATCCCAACGCAAGTATATCTGCCGGAGGCCCAACAACATTTTGTGCAGGTGGAAGTGTGGTATTAACAGAAGTTGCTGTTGCAGGTTGTACCTATCAATGGTATAAAGGTGCCACACCAATTGCAGGAGCTACATCATTAAACTATACGGCAACCATTTCTGGTAATTATAAATGTCGTGTTACAAAAACTGCGACAGGATGTTTTAAAAATTCGAACGCAATTGCTGTGAGTGTTCCTTGTAAAGAAAATGAAAATTATCTTTTAAATATACCTAATGTTGACATTTTTCCAAATCCAAATAATGGAACATTTACACTTTCATATCAAGATCAATTATTACCCGAATCGAGTGAAATAATACTTGAGATATTTAATTCCTACGGCCAAATTATTTTCAGTAAAAACCTGGTTGGAAACGAAATTAATGAAACAATAACTTTAACCAATATCGCAGCAGGGATTTATATCACAAGAATATATTACAACAACAATTACATTGAAAATAAATTATTTGTAGAATAATATTTACCATTCAAAGCACGACAAATGAAAAACCAAATTCAACAATTTTTAAGTTTTGCAACATTATTAATAATTCCTGCATATTTATCAGCTCAGGACCCTGATATCATTTGGCAAAAAACCGTTGGAGGACCTGATGAAGACCTCATGAATCAAATTCGGCATACCAGTGATGGTGGTGCTATTTTGGGAGGAACATCCATATCGGGAATTGGTTACGATAAAACAGCAAATATTACCGGTGGAGTGCTTAATGCAGAAGATTATTGGGTGGTAAAATTGGATAACACAGGTGCTATTCAATGGCAAAATACGCTTGGTGGGAAAGCAGATGATTTTTTAACTTGTATTGAACCTACTGCAGATGGTGGATATTTAATTGGCGGATATTCCAACTCTGCTGCAACAGGTGATAAAACCGAACCACATTTTATTGGCGGAACTTATGAATATGATTATTGGGTTATAAAATTAAATGCTGCCGGAAATATAGAATGGCAAAATACCATCGGCGGAACAGCAGATGATTA